>JAYSTT010000389.1:0-7353 GCA_043719495.1 Ferruginibacter sp.
GTATTAATTGACATTACAAAAAATGCACAGTTACAATTATTCAATTACGAGGGGTATAAGAAATGTGATCATATCCGCAGTTATCGCCCCAAACCAATTGTACGCAAAGATTATATTGAAAGGGCAGCCGAGTTAATTAATAAAGCCGAAAGACCATTTGTAATTTTCGGCCAGGGAGTAATTTTAGGTAACGCCGAAAAAGAGTTTACTGATTTTATAGAAAAATCAGGTATACCATCGGCCTGGACCATCATGGGTATGAGTGCAATACCAACTTATCATCCCCTGGCTGTAGGTATGCTGGGTATGCATGGTAATTATGGCCCCAATGTTTTAACCAACAAATGTGATGTATTAATAGCAGTCGGTATGCGTTTCGATGACAGGGTTACCGGTAGGTTAGATAAATATGCCAAGCAGGCAAAAGTGATTCATTTAGATATTGATCCATCAGAGATTGATAAGAACGTAAAAACAACTGTACCTGTTTGGGGCGATTGTAAAGAAACATTGCCCATGCTTACAGCATTAGTGCAACAAAAAAAACATACAGCCTGGTTGAATAAATTTAATGAATACAAAAAGAAGGAAGAAGAAAAATGTATCAATCCAGAGTTGAATCCTGTAAGTGATGAATTAACCATGGGTGAAGTAATTAATCTGCTGAATGAATTAACCAATGGGGATGCTATCATTGTAACTGATGTTGGCCAGCACCAGATGGTAGCTTGCCGTTATGCAAAATACAATCAAAGTAAAAGCAATATTACGAGTGGTGGATTAGGTACTATGGGTTTTGCATTACCCACTGCCATTGGTGCAAAATATGGTGCGCCGGAAAGAACGGTTATAGCCATTGCAGGCGATGGTGGTATTCAGATGACGATACAAGAACTGGGTACGATCATGCAATTTAAACCCAACGTAAAAATCATTATTCTTAACAACCAGTTTTTAGGAATGGTGCGCCAGTGGCAACAATTATTTCATGAAAAAAGATATTCGTTTGTTGATATAACCAGCCCGGATTTTGTAGCCGTGGCAAAAGGTTATTACATAGATGGACAAAAAGTAACCGAAAGAGCAAATTTAAAAACTGCTTTACAAACCATGCTGCAACATGACGGAAGTTATCTGTTGGAAATAATGGTAGGTAAAGAAAATAATGTTTTTCCAATGGTGCCGCAGGGAAGAGGGGTATCTGAAATTGTTTTAAGTAAAGAAGAAATCTGACCCCTGACCCCTAAAGGGGAACTTGAATCGAAGAGTATAAAAAAATATGAAAGTTCTTTAATTGTAAGTAATAGTTATGTAATCAGCAATATAGTCACTATTTGGCATCGTTGCGTCACACTCTTGTACATTTAGTTCTTTATTGAACACTAAAGACAAACTGTATTATAAATTTAATTTAGAAAAATGACTGAAGAAAAAAATAAAGTAACAAATTCAAAAGCGCCAGGCTCCCCTTCAGGGGCGGGGGGGCGTCAGGAATATACAATAACAGTTTATACAGAAAATCAAATCGGTTTATTAAACCGTATCGCTATTATTTTCTCCCGCAGAAAAATTAATATTGATAGTTTAAATACCTCACCCAGCGAAATTGATAGTGTGCACCGTTTTACGATTGTTATCAACGAGTCGGAAGAAGTGGTGCGTAAAGTTTGCCGCCAGATAGAAAAGCAGGTAGAAGTGTTGAAAGTATATTTTAATACGAATGACGAGATCATTTGGCAAGAGCTGGCATTATACAAAGTGCCTACTGATATCATTGCAGAAGAAGTAAAGGTAGAAAGATTATTAAGTCGGCATGGTGCTAAAGCGGTTGTAATAAGAAAAGATTATACCGTATTTGAAGTTGCGGGGCAAAGAGAAGAAACCGATAATCTAATAAAAGTTTTGGAGCCTTTTGGATTGATTGAATTTGTACGCAGCGCAAGAATTGCCATTATAAAAGATAGCGAAGGCTTTCATAAAAAGCTAAGTGAGTTTGAATATAAAGAACCGGGCGAAGAAGCTGTAGAAAATGAGTTTTTAAATCAGAACGAAGAAGTGTTTTCGATGTGACCACTATCCCTAATGGGGGACAAGAAGAAAGGCAAAAAGAAAAGTATGGTTTTTGATAGCTCCTTAGGAGCAAAAGGTTGGTAGAAAAATTTTAGATTTTTTCAAAGTCCCATGGGGACGGCAGATGCCTTTGTAAAACATAATTAAAGATGAGTAAAGAAATATTGTTGAAGAGTGCATTTCGTTCCTCAGTGTAAACTGTGCCAATGAAGTTAAGTAAATAACAAATGTTGATAACAAAATAAAATAAAAACTAAAACAATCTTCATCGCCCCTTTAGGGGATGGGACAAATTAATTATGGGAAATTATTTCAACACATTGCCGCTAAGAGAACAATTAAATCAGCTGGGTGTATGTGAGTTTATGAGTATCAGTGAATTTTCAAATGGCGTAAACGCATTGAAAGGAAAAAAATTGGTAATCATTGGTTGTGGTGCACAAGGCTTAAACCAGGGATTGAATTTAAGAGATTCTGGTTTGGATGTTTCCTATGCATTGCGCAAGGAAGCGATTGATGCTAAAAGACAATCATGGAAAAATGCCACTGAAAATAATTTTACCGTGGGTACTTATGAAGAGTTAATTCCAACGGCAGATCTGGTGTTGAATCTTACTCCGGATAAACAACATACAGCAGTGGTTACGGCTGTAATGCCTTTAATGAAAAAGGGATCTACACTATCTTATTCTCATGGTTTTAATATCGTGGAAGAAGGAACGCAGATAAGAAAAGATATTACTGTAATTATGGTAGCACCAAAATGTCCGGGTTCCGAAGTTCGGGCCGAATATGTACGTGGCTTTGGGGTACCTACATTAATTGCTGTGCATCCCGAAAATGATCCGGAAGGAAAAGGTTTGGAACAGGCCAAAGCTTATGCAGCAGGAACCGGCGGACATAAAGCGGGCGTATTGCGTTCATCTTTTGTGGCAGAAGTAAAATCTGATCTGATGGGTGAGCAAACTATTTTATGTGGTTTGTTGCAAACCGGTTCTATACTTTGTTTTAATAAAATGGTGGAGAAGGGAATCGATAAAGGCTACGCTTCTAAGTTAGTACAGTATGGTGTGGAAGTAATTACAGAAGCCTTAAAGCAAGGTGGTATCACAGCCATGATGGACAGGTTATCGAACCCTGCAAAAATTAAAGCGTTTGAATTGTCAGAGGAATTGAAAAAGATCATGCGTCCGTTATTTCAAAAGCACCAGGACGATATTATGAGTGGTGAGTTCAGTAAAACTATGATGGAAGACTGGGCAGCAGGCGATAAAAATTTATTAGCATGGCGTGCTGCAACAGGCGAAACTGCTTTTGAAAAAACACCTGCAGGTAATATGAAAATTGCTGAGCAGGAATATTTTGATCACTGTTTATTATTTGTAGCCATGATAAGGGCTGGTGTGGAACTTGCTTTTGAAACAATGGTGGAAGCAGGTATTAAAGAAGAATCTGCTTATTATGAATCATTGCATGAAACACCATTGATTGCCAATACTATTGCTCGTAAAAAATTATTTGAAATGAACCGGGTGATTTCTGATACGGCGGAATATGGTTGTTATTTATTTGATCATGCCTGTAAACCTTTGCTGGCAGATTTTATGACCAGGATTGATACTGATGTGATTGGTAAAAATTACAATACCGGTAAGGACGGTGGTGTAGATAATAAATCTTTAATTGCAGTGAATAAAATTTTACGTTCTCACCCTGTAGAAAAAATTGGTACGCAATTAAGAGAAGCGATGACGAGTATGAAAACTATAAGCACCAATGCTTAACATCATGGATACAACAGTGAATAAGATATTGAATTTTGCAGATGCTGCACAACGTTTAAAAAACGTGGTGAACAGAACGCCGCTTTCGTTTAACCTGAATCTTTCAAAAAAATATCAGTGTAATGTTTTTTTAAAGAGAGAAGATTTGCAGGTGGTACGTTCGTATAAATTGCGTGGTGCATATAATATGATGAGCAGCTTGTCAGCTGAACAATTGCAGTGTGGTGTAGTTTGTGCAAGTGCCGGCAATCATGCACAAGGCTTTGCGTACAGTTGTAAAAAGCTCAATTGCAAAGGTGTTGTGTTTATGCCCGTAATTACACCTAATCAAAAAATTACGCAAACCAAAATGTTTGGTGAAGATAATGTTACGGTAAAATTAGTAGGGGACACATTTGATGATTGTGCAATAGCAGCAAAAAAATATACAGAAGAAAATAATATGGTATTTATTCCTCCTTTTGATGATTATAAAATTATTGAAGGACAGGGCACTGTTGGGGTAGAAATTTTAGAACAGTTGGACGAAGAAGAAAATTATTCTCACCAATCTTCGCAACAATCTACCACATTTCCCTCCCCTTCGGGGAGGATAGGAGGGGCTGATTTTCTTTTTATTCCCGTTGGTGGCGGAGGTTTAAGTGCAGGCGTAGGAACTTATTTTAAAACCTTCTCTCCAAAAACAAAAATAATTGGGGTTGAGCCGGAAGGGGCACCCAGTATGTATAAAGCATTAAAAGCCGGGCATCCGGTTACGCTGGATAATATTGAACGATTTGTGGATGGAGCAGCAGTAAAACGTGTGGGAGAAATTACTTTTTCTATTTGTAAAGATGTACTGGATGATATGCATTTGGTAGCCGAAGGAAAAGTATGTACCACCATTCTTAAATTATATAATGAAGATGCCATTGTGGTGGAACCTGCAGGGGCATTAAGTATTGCAGCGCTGGATGACTATACTGATGAAATTAAAGGGAAAAATGTTGTTTGTATAATTGGCGGAGGCAATAATGATATTGACCGTATGCAGGAGATAAAAGAACGCAGTTTGCAATACGAGGGTTTGAAACATTATTTCCTGATTCGTTTTGCACAACGCCCCGGAGCCTTAAAAGAATTTGTAAATCATGTTTTGGGAGAAAATGATGATATCACCCGTTTTGAGTACATGCAAAAACATAATAAAGAAACCGGACCGGCATTGGTGGGTATTGAATTAAAAACAAAAGAAGATTACGATTTGTTGTTGAAAAATTTAGATCAATACCATATCAACTATACAGAATTGAAAAGTGGGGATAATGCGTTTGGGTATTTGGTGTAGAAAAGCCCCCTCTGCCCCCTGAAGGGGGAACTTTAGCGGAGATTGATAAAACTGATTGAAAATATAAATAGTTATAAAATAATCCCGAAGGGATGAAATTAATATAGTAATTGAATAAATTATTTAGAAAGATAACCCCGAAGGGGTGGCATTAGAAAAATAACAAATTCTGTATTGCTCAATAAAGAAATACTATTGAAGAGTGCAACGCCAATGAAGCAAAATAGAATTTTTAAAGTTCGGTTGAAAAAATAAAACTGCTTTATAAAAAATGAGTGAACAAAAAAAAATAAAAATATTGAATAACTCCCATTTCGGGGTTGGAGACGGTTTGTATGATTCCCGATATGAACATGATTCCTGTGGTATTGGGTTTGTTGCCAATATCAAAGGCAATAAATCGCACCAGCATATTGCTGATGCGTTAACGGTATTGGAAAATATGGAGCATCGTGGGGCCTGTGGTTGCGAAAACAATTCCGGCGATGGTGCTGGTATTATGATTCAAATGCCACATGAATTCTTTTTTGATGAATGTATTAAGTTAGGCGTACACTTACCACCATTTGGTAAATATGGTGTAGGGGTTATATTTTTTCCAAGAGAGATACGATTAAGGGAAGAATGCCGTGCAGTTTTTAACAGGGCTGCTGAAAAACTGGGAATGGAAATATTGGCATACAGAAAAGTTCCTGTTAATACAGAGAATATAGGTGCCACTGCATTAAGTGTGGAGCCGGAAATGGAACATGTATTTATTGCCTGCCCTGATAATGTTAAGCATGCAGATGAATTTGAAAGAAAACTTTTTGTGCTGCGTAATTATTCAACGCATACTATTACCAGTACAGTAAAAAAAGATGCAATTGGTTTTTATATTGCCTCACTCTCTCATAAAACTATTGTTTACAAAGGACAACTTACAAGTACTCAGGTTCGTAATTATTTTTTAGATCTTAATAATAAAAGGGTGGTTAGTGCTTTTGGTTTGGTACACTCCCGTTTTGCAACTAATACCTTTCCTTCGTGGAAACTGGCTCAGCCTTTCCGTTACATTGCTCATAATGGAGAGATTAATACTTTGCAGGGAAATTTAAACTGGCTAAGGGCAGGTGAACATGAATTTACCTCACCTTTTTTTAGTAAGGAAGAAATGGAAATGTTATTGCCGGTTATTACGAGCCAGCAATCTGATTCTGCATGCCTTGATAATATGATAGAGCTATTATTATTATGTGGCAGAAGTTTGCCGCATGTAATGATGATGCTTATTCCCGAAGCATGGGATGGCAATGAAGATATGGATCCTGTAAAAAAATCTTTTTATGAATTTTATGCTTCCATCATGGAGCCATGGGATGGCCCGGCTTCAATATCATTTACAGACGGGAAAATAATTGGAGCCACATTAGACAGAAATGGTTTACGCCCTTCCAGATATTGTGTTACAACTGACGACAGGGTAATCATGGCAAGTGAAACCGGTGCTTTGCCCATCGATCAAAAATTAATAAAAGAAAAAGGAAGATTACAGCCCGGTAAAATGTTTGTGGTTGATTTAGAGCAGGGGAGAATTATCAGCGATGAGGAATTGAAACAAAAAATTTGCAGCCAAAAACCTTATGGCGATTATTTAAACCAATACAAAATTCGCCTGGAAGAAATTGATGAACCAAGGGTTTCCTTTACTCATTTATCGGATAGTTCAATTATTAAATATCAAAAAGCGTTTGGCTATTCCAGCGAAGATATTGATACCATTCTTAAGCCAATGGCAATAGAAGGAAAGGAACCCATTGGTTCAATGGGTTCCGATATCCCTTTAGCAGTGTTGAGCGATATGCCACAGCATTTAAGTTCTTACTTTAAACAATTATTTGCACAGGTTACCAATCCGCCAATTGATCCAATAAGAGAAAGATTGGTTATGAGCCTTGCAGCATTTGTGGGTAATAACGGAAATTTATTAGATGAAAGTCCGGAGCATTGTCATACAGTTGCATTGAAGCAACCTGTACTAACCAGTACCGAATTAGAAAAATTACGCAGTATTGATACAGGTATTTTTCAAAGCAAAACTTTGCAAACCTATTTCCGGGCAGATAATAAACCCGGTTCTTTACAAAGAGGGCTGGAAAGATTATGCCGCTATGCAGAAGATGCAGTTCATGA
>JAYSTT010000390.1:0-3030 GCA_043719495.1 Ferruginibacter sp.
TTGGGGGTGTACTGGTTTGCAACAACAAAATTGATAAAGCCACTGCTTCCGCCATCAACGAAATATTCTTCGAAGTTTTGATCGCACCTGCTTTTAATGAAGAGGCAGTAAAAGTTTTAAAATCAAAAAAGAACCGGATATTATTACTTCAGAAAAAGCACCTGGGAAATACAGAACAATATAAATCTGTTTTGAATGGTGTATTAGTTCAGGGAACAGATGCCGGCAATTATGCAGAATGGAAAGAAGAAGGCGGAAGAGAGACTTCTGCAATGGAAAAAGAAAACCTTGCTTTTGCCAACATCGTTTGCAAGCATTTAAAAAGTAACGCCATTGCACTTGTAAAAAACAAACAACTGATTGGTAAAGGTTGCGGACAGACTTCCCGTATCGATTCATTGCGTCAGTCAATAGAAAAAGCAAAGCAATTTAATTTTGATCTGACTGGTGCAGTATTGGCAAGCGATGCATTTTTCCCTTTTGATGATTGTGTAAAAATTGCACATGCAGCTGGCATCACTTCATTTATACAACCCGGTGGTTCTATTCGTGATAAAGATTCTATTGAATATTGCCAGCAACATCATTTAGCAATGGTAATAACCGAGCTTCGTCATTTTAAGCATTAATACTGCGTTGTCTGATTATGACTATTTATATAAATTGTTACAACTCGTAAATCCCGGTGCTAATCGGGATTTATTTCTTTTATAATTTGATAATAAAATAAAATGCTGTCATCTAAAACATCCCAACAAAAAGCTAAACTTGCTTTGGCATGGACATGTTTTTTTTGGGGCACCACTTGGATAGCATCTAAAGTAGGCGTAACGCACATGCCCGCCATACAACTTTGTGCTATCAGGCAATTACTGGGTGGATCTGTTTATCTTCTTTATTTTATTATCACTAAACATCCGTGGCCAAAAGGCAAACAATGGGGTACTATATTAGTGTTAAGTGTTTTAAATTTCATGTTAAGTAACGGACTTAGTACATGGGGTGTGCAATATATTTCCAGTGGATTGGGGGCTATCATTGGAGCCATTTTTCCTTTATGGTTGGTAATTATTGCGTTGTTTAGTGGCGACAGGTTGCCTCAAAAAGCAGTACTGGGTATGGTGATGGGATTTGGAGGCGTATGTATTATTTTTTACGATCACCTTAAAGATTTTTTAAACACTGATTTTCGTTTTGGAATTATGCTTTCCGTTATCGCAACTATTTCCTGGGCACTCGGTTCTTCCTATACCAAAAAACATGCGGCTAACTTTAATCCTTATTTTAGTTTAGGGTTGCAGATGCTTATTTCAAGCATGGCATTATTTAGTGTGTCGTATGCAACTGGTAACACTGTTAGTCTTGCTGAAATACCTGCTAATGCCTGGTGGGCCATTTTATATTTAGTGGTTATCGGATCGGTATTAACTTTCATTGCATTTATTTATAGCTTGCAGCGCTTACCCACTTCGCTGGCATCTTTATATGCTTATATTAATCCGGTAGTTGCGGTATTATTAGGAGCTGTAATTTTTCAGGAAAAACTAAATATGTATGTTGCCATTGGCGGCGCTGTTACCATTGCAGGTGTATATTTGGTAAATGATACTTTTAGAAAAAAGACTTAAACCTTTAGCCCATTTTTTTGTTTTTATAAACGAAATATTTTTACTTACTTGAACCTACATTACACATATTTTATCATTTTAGCTGCGGCACTTGCAGGGCCCCTGGCTTTAAGCTTTGATAAAAAAGTAGCTTTTTATAAAAATTATAAATATCTTTTTCCAGCGATGTTATTACCTGCGTCGCTTTATATTGTATGGGATATTTATTTTACAGGTAAAAACGTATGGCATTTTAATGAAAATTATATCACAGGTATAAATTTTTTTAATCTACCGGTAGAAGAAGTGCTGTTCTTTTTTGTGGTGCCGTATTGCTGTGTGTTTATTTACGAATGTATTAAAACGTATTTTCCAAAAATAAAAGATAAAGCAACGGCTGATGTAATACTGATGGCACTGGCTTTAATTTTATGGATAACCGGAATTATCTGTTACCAAAAATATTACACCAGCTGGACATTTATTTTCAACGCTGTTTTTATTACAATTCTTTATTTTTTCAGAAAACATTTTAAAACATTTGATGCGGCTTCTTTTTTAGTAGCGTACTGCATCATGCTGATTCCTTTTCTTATAGTAAATGGATTTCTTACTGCAATTCCAGTTGTGTTGTACAATGATGCAGAAAATTTAGGAGTAAGAATTTACACTATCCCTTTTGAAGATACTTTTTACGGCATGCTGCTGATACTAATGACGATTGTTATTTACGAAAACCTGAAAAGTAAAGACTAATAAATAAAACAAATACGGCCTTAGTAAAATTGTATTTAATCTGTGAAAATCTGTGTACTGAGCTTGTCGAAGTATCCGTGGCCAACTTAACCGCCATAGGCGGCCTCATCTAAAAACCAAAATGTATTTTCTTTTGCCTTAACCATTGCAGCAGGCAATGCAGCCCCGCTTTTAGAAAATATTTTTTTAAGAATAGCCGCTTTATTTGCTCCGCTAACTAAGAAGGCAATATGTTTTGCCTGGTTAATAAATGGCATAGTGAAACTGATACGTTCCATATTTTTTTCTGCCACCCAAATATTTTTTATCCAATTTTTTTTATCAGTAAGTAAAGGGCTTTTAGGAAAGATAGAAGCAGTATGCCCTTCTTCACCAATGCCTAAAAGCACAAGATCGAAAGGATGTTTGTTGCTGATATTTTTTTTTATGGCTGCCTGATATAATATTGCAGATTGTGCAGGAGTAACTTTTACGGTTGGTACAATCAGAATATTTTTTTTAGGAATCCCTACATGTTTTAATAATGCTTCATTAGCCATTTTATAATTGCTTTCATTATTTGTGAGTGAAACAAAACGTTCATCACCAAAAGCAATAATTACTTTTTTCCAGGATATATTATTTTTATAAGGAGCTTGTGCCAGTAACTCAAATAATAATTTTGGTG
>JAYSTT010000040.1:0-4464 GCA_043719495.1 Ferruginibacter sp.
CCGCCTAAATTAGGATCGCTCCCACTGCCCAGTTCATCAATAAAAAAAAGTGTTTTACCATTGGCATTTTCCATAAAATGCTTCATGTTTTTTAAGTGAGAGGAATAAGTACTCAACTCAAATTCTAAACTCTGCGTATCACCAATATGAATCATCAGTTGTTTAAAAATACCCATTTCACTATCCGGATGCATGGGCACCAGCAAACCGCTTTGCATCATCAGTTGCAATAAGCCAACTGTTTTTAATGTAACCGTTTTACCGCCGGCGTTAGGGCCGCTGATAACTAAAATGCGTTGCTTATCGTTAAGTGTAAGATTAACAGGAATGGTGGGTTTATTATTTTTTGCATTGTATAAAAGCAACAATGGATGATAGGCATTAATAAAATGCAAATGTGCTTTGTCATTTACCATTGGGTAATTACCGCCATACTCCATTGCAAATTTTGCTTTTGCTCTTATAAAATCAAACTCACCTGCAACATCATGATAAATTTTTAAAAGACTTGCATAAACACTTAACTTTTGTGTAAGCATTCTTAAAATCCTGTACACTTCCCTGCTCTCGTCATGCTCTAAAGAAAATATGTCGTTATTGAGTTGTGTAGTTTCTTCGGGTTCAATAAAAGTAGTTTTGCGGCTATCGCTTTCGCCATGCAGTACCCCTTTTATCATGCGCTTTTGTTCAGCAAAAACGGCCAGCACCCTGCGGCCATTCATAAAGCTTTCTTCAATATCGGCCAGGTAACCGCTCTTATTTAATTTGCTTACAATTTTATCAAACAGGCGCCGCAGTTCGTTACGCTTGCGGTACAAACTCATTCTTATTTTTTCTAAATCTTCGCTTGCAGTATCTTTTACACTTCCGGTTTCATCTAATATTTCATCTATCAGTTCTATTATCGTTTTATCATAATAAGTGTGCTCAATAACTTTAGCTAATGCTGAGTAGGCAATTCTTTTTTCATTATCAAACCATCTGAAAATATCGGCAGTATTTACCGCCAGTTTTTTTATATGTAAAAAATGCTCGCCGGTTAATACTGCACCCGGAATGCCAAGTAACTTCAATTCTTTTTGTAAATTCAGCACAAACTCATTGGGAAAATACAAACCTGTTTGCGAAATTGATTTAAACTCGTTGCTCTGCTGCAATTCGGTTTGTATAAATTCTTTTTTGGTATGAATGCGGAGTGTATTTGTTTTTGCCTTAGCATACTCGGTACGGCAGTGCAATGCCAGTAAGGTTTTAATCTTTTCAAATTCTAACTGTACTAAGGCGGATTCGGGAAAAAATTTCATACAACTCTTGCTTAATTTTTTGTTACGGGCAAAGTTACGCTGATTGGGCTGAAGTGGCGACGCTCCGTTGAAAACTGGTAATTCTATTGGGCTTTTATTGCAGCGTAGATTTTGGCGGATGGCTAATGAGGTACCAGCCAGGGTTGAGTTACAGTTTTTTCCGCTTAGCAATTTCCCGCTGAATTATTTTGTTTACATCTGCTTTTGCGTTTTTTAAAACATACACTGTAGCACCATATTCCCTTGCAAAAAAATTTTTTATCTGCCCAACTGCTGCTATGCTTTCAAATATTTGTTTTGCTTCTTCGTTAATGGGCTCGCCGGATTCTTTTATAACAATCATGTTGGTTATTTTCCGGTTAAGGTTAAACCAGTTTAAATAATCAGCATTAAAAGAAAGGGCCTTTATGTTTTTATTTTTTGAATAATAATTAATGGCACCGGCCTGTCCGTAATTATCGCACAACACTAATGTATTTTCATTAGCTGGCAATAGTGCAAAAGCGCTATCTGCTATTTGTGCAAGTTCTTTCCAGCCTTGCATATCTGCAAAATCCTGCGGCAGTTCGTGGTCTTTACCATCTTCCCAGCGGAGCAGGCCCATCTCTTTATAAGGAAGTATATGTTGCTGAATTGCTTGTGGACTTTTATTGGGGAAACCAATGTGGTAAAAAGGAATAAATAATAAAACAGGAATAGCAAGAGCAACTGGTTGTAACCAACGTTTCCACCCTAATTGAAAAAGCTGTGAAAGGTATACGGCACCAAATGCAATGAATACGGGATAGAGCCCGATGGCATAATATGCTTTTGCTTTTAAGTAAATAAAAACGCCAAGGGTAAAAGCAAATGCCCACACAAAAAAACGGTAAGTCTTAAAGGGTTTATAAATCAGCAGGGCAACAAAAGCTGCTATAATTATAAACAATGCCCCTATAAAAAACAAGAACTGTTCTTTTACAAAATCATTCCGTTTTACATTTACTAATTGCGTACGGGCCAGTTCATCTAAATGCTGAAATACAGGAAAATGATTCTTATACTGCCAAATTAAATTAGGTGCAATAAACAAAAGACCCAGGGCAATGGCATAATACAACTCTTTTTTAGCAAACATTTTCCGTTGAGGCGTTAACAGCAACGCAGGAAATAACCCAGCCAGTAAAAAAACAAAATTGTATTTATTTAAAAAGCCGATGGCAAAAATTACCGCTGCAGCATACAGCCATTTTGATTTTTCTGACTGCACATATTTTATCAATACAAAATAAAAACCGGTCCATGCCAGTATATCAAATGAGTTGGGCTGGTAAAGAATGTTGATACGTAATATTGCAGAAAGCAAAACAGCAACTGCTGCCAATACCAATGCAAACAAATTTCCTTTTAGTGTTTCGATGGTTTTCCAAACAACCACAATTGTTAATGCCCCAAAAAGCGCTGGAAAAAATTTTACCCAAAACACCCCGTTGCCCAGCATCGAAATAATATATGATATCCATGAAGTAAAAGGTGGAACAGAGGCATAGCCCCATGCTAAATGATTAGCCTGTTCCAGGTGCAGGTATTCGTCCCGATGTAAATCATATGCAGGATGAATTAAAAAATATTGCAACAGAATTTTGACTATCACAAATCCGAGCAGTATAAAATTATTTTTTGACATAAAAGATAAAAATATTACTCAGCCCTTTTACAGAAATATTACTTTTTGAATATGGTTTTAATTAGTGTACATATCACAAAAAACAACAGCAAATAAATAATTATCGCTGGCAGGTATTTTACATAACCACTGAGCATAAAACCGCTCATCCAGATTTGCTCATGCCGTTTAATATTTACTGCAAGTAAAAATATATCAGTAATAAGCGGTATAATAACAAGGCATAATGCCAGTGCCAGCAATCCTTTTTTGGTGGGCTTAATACTTTTTATATAGTCGTTGAAACTGCTCACTGTTTTTTTATTTCTTCCACCTGTAATTCCTCCCACGGTGTGGTACCATCTTTCTCCCTTTTAAAAATAAAATCGTTGCTGGTAAGTATAACCATTTCTGCTGTGGTATAAATTTTGCAGCCCTCCATTAAGTGGCCGCCAATGGTTTTACCCGTACTGTCGCTTATGCTGATATGAATGTGAGAACCGTTTACAGAAATTGTACCTGTTAAACTTACTATTTCAAAATGGCCACTATCGCTGCTGCTATTGGGCTGGTTAGCAAAACGAATATTGTAATTTGCCAGGCTGCCAACGCAGGTGCTTATCCACCCGGCTTTAATTTGCTTTTCGGTTACCAGCTTCTGTATTTCCTGCTTTAGATCCTGCCCTGGTTTTAAACGAAAGGCGTGGGCTTTAATATTTTCCATTGGCGATTTATCTTTTTTGCTGGCATGAATAAGAGCCCCCTCCGCCCCCTAAAGGGGGAACTTCGGAGAATGCTGATGAAACTGGCTATTAAATTTTTACAAAACCAAATGACAATATTTTTTTTAAACATTGATAAGAGTAATTTGTTAAACTTACTTAAACAAAAATTGTTTTGCAAACTAAGTAAAATAACTTTGCGTAAATAGATTAAAAATTAAAATGCTTAAATCAATCCTTTTATCGGTTATTAGTTTTGCAGGTTTAACCTCCTGTGCACAAAAAGATAATGCGGTAAAAATAAAAAGTGATAATAAAATTATGAGTACTTCAAATGTAAAATTAGATACCGCTACATTCGGTACGGGTTGTTTCTGGTGCACCGAAGCTGTTTTTCAGCAACTGGAAGGCGTGGAAAAAGTAACCAGTGGCTACAGTGGCGGGCATGTAGTAAACCCAACTTATGAAGCGGTTTGCAGTAAAACTACCGGCCATGCTGAGTGTTTAAATATAGTTTACGACAGTACAAAAATTAGTTTTGATGAATTACTGGAAGTATTTTGGCAAGTACATGACCCTACAACTTTAAACAGGCAGGGAGGCGACGCCGGGCCACAATACCGTAGTGTGGTTTTTTATCGTAATGAAGAACAAAAAGCTAAGACTGAAAAATATAAAACAGCATTAGATAAAAGCGGTGCCTGGGATAATCCTGTTGTAACAACGCTTGAAAAGTTTGAGGTGTTTTATCCTGCAGAAGATTATCATCAAAATTATTACAACAATAACAGCG
>JAYSTT010000391.1:0-3028 GCA_043719495.1 Ferruginibacter sp.
GGCGAATCATTGGATGCTAAAACACCTTTATTAAAAGCATTAGTTGCTTTGGATAAAGCTGCGGTTGAAGTTTGCCAGTACTTTGATAAAAATGTAACTAAAGTAACCGCAACATTGGGTTGGGAGCAAGAATATTTTGTAGTTGATGCAGGTTTGGCCAATGCCCGCCCTGATCTGTTGTTAACTGGCCGTACCGTTTTTGGTCATTCTCCTGCAAAAGGACAGCAGTTGGAAGATCATTACTTTGGAACAATACCTGAAAGAGTTTATGCCTTTATGAGGGATTTTGAAGAAGAATCCTACAAATTGGGTATTCCATTGCGCACCAGGCATAATGAGGTGGCACCAGCACAGTTTGAGTGTGCACCAATTTATGAAGAAGTAAATATTGCTGTTGATCACAATACTTTATTAATGGATATCATGACAAGAGTGGCTAAACGTCATGACCTTAAAGTATTATTGCATGAAAAACCATTTGCAGGTATAAACGGTAGTGGTAAGCATAATAACTGGAGTTTGGCAACTGATACTGGTGTTAATTTATTGGCACCTGGTAAAACTCCAAAAACCAATTTAATGTTCTTAACCTTCTTTGTTAACACCATCAAAGCTTTACATGATTATGCTGATTTAGTAAGAGCATCAATTGCCAGTGCAGGTAATGATCATCGCTTGGGAGCTAACGAAGCACCTCCGGCAATTATCTCTGCATTTATTGGTAAATATCTT
Source organism: Ferruginibacter sp. (assembly GCA_043719495.1). Classification (GTDB taxonomy): domain Bacteria; phylum Bacteroidota; class Bacteroidia; order Chitinophagales; family Chitinophagaceae; genus Ferruginibacter. The sequence goes on from JAYSTT010000391.1 coordinate 733, forward strand.
ACTCAGGTGTTGGAGCAGGTTGAAACTCGTGTAGGTGGTAAATTTGACGAACAGGATGAAGCAATGCTTAAACTGGATATTCATAAAAGTATTCCTGAATTAATGTTGGATAACACTGATCGTAACAGAACTTCTCCGTTTGCATTTACAGGAAATAAATTTGAATTCCGTGCTGTAGGCTCTGCTGCAAACTGTGCCACTAATATGACGGTGATTAATACTATAGTTGCAGAAACATTAAAAACCTTTAAGAAAGATGTAGATGCATTAATTGAGAAAGGAGATAAAAAAGAAGTGGCAATTATGCACATTTTACAAAAATATGTGGTGGAAAGTAAAAAGGTTTTGTTTGAAGGAGACGGTTATAGTGAAGCTTGGGCAAATGAAGCTGAAAAACGTGGCCTTCCTAATGTAAAAACTACTCCTTTGGCATTGGATGCTTACCTGACAAAAAAATCTAAACAGTTATTTGAAAGCAATGATATTTATACCCATGCCGAACTGGAAGCAAGGCACGAAATAATGCTGGAAGATTATGTAAAAAAAGTACAGATAGAAGCAAGGGTCATGGGAGAATTGGCCACCACTTATATCTTACCTTCTGCAGTTAAATATCAGAATATTTTACTTGAAAATATTAAAGGCCTGAAAGAAGCAGGTTTAAAAGAATCTACATATTCTACTCAATTGCAATTGTTAGAAACAATTAGCAACCATATTTCGGTAATTAGCGATAGCGTTAAAAAAATGATTGAAGAAAGGAAGGCAGCAAACGAACTAACCAATTCGAGAGATAAGGCTATTGCTTATTGCGATAAAATAAAAGGACAATACTTTGATGTTATCCGCTATCATGTAGATAAACTGGAATTGATGGTAGATGATGCTCATTGGGTATTACCAAAATACAGGGAAATCCTTTTCTTAAGATAAAAATGCTGGCAAGCAAATCTGCCGGAATTTATTTCGGCACAATCGTTGTTAACCCCATCCTTAAAGATGGGGTTTTCTTTTTATTTTATCTGGTATTAAACTTTACCCGGCTTTTTGTATCTATTTAAAACAAAAATTAAATACATGAAAAAATTAAGGTTACTAATTGCTTTTACCCTTGTTATTACTTTTTCATTTGCACAGCTACAGCGCACAACCAGCGGAGTAAATAAGCCTGATTCTGTTGTTAACAACGGAAAAATAAAAATGGACGAAGAGAAAAGTAAAAAGCAAAAATTAAAGGACTTAAACCTTACTAAAGATCAAAAATCTAAAATAAAAGAACAGCGCCAATCAGCAAAAACAAAAAAGGCCGCTATTGAAAGCGATAACAAGTTGAGTGCTGATGAAAAAACGGCTAAATTAAAAGAGTTAAAAACAGATCAGGCGAAAAATGTAATGAGTATATTAAATGATGAGCAAAAGGAAAAAATGAAAAAGACGATGAAAGAAAAAAGGAAAAAGAAAAAAACTGAAGAAGAAAATAAATAAACTTTGTACATATAGCAGAAAGGTTGAGCAAAAAGAGAAAGCCGTTCATTAATTTGAGCGGCATTTCTTTTTAATACAATCCATTTCAGTTCCGGTTATTAAAATAGTATTTAAATGTATTTTTGTTGGATGGATAAAATATATACTTATCAGCAGCTCTATTCTTTTTGCGCAACTGTTTTTATAAAAATTGGGTGCAGTGAAGCTGATGCTGCTATTGCCTCAAAAGCCCTGCTGTCAGCAGATTTAAGGGGTATCGATAGCCATGGTGTGGCAAGATTAAGTGGTTACGTAAGGCTATGGGAAGCAAAAAGAGTTAATGCTGATCCCCAGCTAAAAATTACACACCAAACAGCATCAACCGCAGTTGTAGATGGCGATGCTGGCCTGGGCTTAGTAGTAGCTCCTTACGCCATGCAGATTGCAATTGATAAAGCACAAAATGTAGGTACAGGTTGGGTGAGTGTAAAAAACAGTAATCATTTTGGTATTGCAGGTTATCACGCTATGATGGCTTTACCAAATGAAATGATTGGAATAGCAATGACAAATGCAAGCGCATTGGTGGCACCCACATTTTCTGTAGAAAGAATGTTGGGTACCAATCCAATTGCCGTTGCCATACCTGCTGGTAAAGAGCCGGCCTTTGTTGCCGATTTTGCAACAACTACAGCAGCCAATGGGAAATTAGAAATCCTGCAAAGGAAAAATGCAACTGCACCCACAGGCTGGATACAAACGAAAGATGGTCAATTAAGCACTAATGCAAATGAAATAAGGAACGGCGGCTCACTTTTACCGTTAGGCGGTG
>JAYSTT010000392.1:0-7333 GCA_043719495.1 Ferruginibacter sp.
GAAGTTTTGGTTCTCAATCATTGGTGGTTGATGCCGGCCTTGGAAAAGCAACAAACATTGAAGAAATAGAAATTCAATGGCCCAATGCTGCACAAACCAAAGAAATCTTTTCGGACTTTTCAATGGATACAGCGGTAAAAATAAAAGAAGGCGCAGGCAAGCAATAAAAAAATTTTATGTAAAAATAATATCCGGGAATGTTGTAATTGATCCGAACCTAATACTGTAGAGGCAATAAATGCCCGCTTTGTTTAACAAATCATTTTACCATTATACCCAATAAGCGGTATTGCAGCAACGTTTGCATGAACATAACTTGCACTAAACATTTAATGGCACATCGTTTATTATTAACTGCTTTGTATTTTTCTTGCATTGTAAATGTATTGGCCCAATCATCTTTACAAACAACCACTCATACCTTTAGCTTCATCAATAACCTACCCTGTACTGCTGTAAAAGACCAGTATATGTCATCTACCTGCTGGAGTTTTGCAGGTAATTCATTTTTTGAAAGTGAATTATTAAAGCAAGGAAGAACTGATGTTGATATTAGTGAAATGTATACGGCCCGGTTGGCATGGCTTCAAAAAATAAAATTACATCTTCAAAAAAACGGGCTGAACTGTTTAACACCCGGCGGACAATTTCATAATATACAATGGGTAATAAAAAACTATGGTATGCTGCCCGAAGAGGTTTACAGCGGCAGGGCCTCAAAAGAAAAAAATCATAACCACAGTTTATTAGATACTGCTATTATGCGTTTTACAACTAAATTAGTAAAAGCTAAAAAGAAAGAACCCGGTACCGAGGATTGGAAACATATCAATACCCTTTTAGACAGGTATCTGGGTAAAATACCTGTAACATTTACAGTACAGGGAATACAATACAGCCCTTTAACGTATGCCAATAACTATTTAAAGTTAAATCCCGATGATTATATAGAAATCATGTCATTTACCCATCATCCTTTTTATACGGCATTTGTTTTTGAAAATAAATACAATTACTCCTTTGATAAATATATGAATGTACCGCTTAATGATTTTGTTGCCATAACTGACAGTGCTTTAAATAATGGCTATACCGTTTTATGGAATGGTGATGTTACCGATGAAGGGTTTGTATTTACTAAAAGCAATGCATTTTTACCAGATACTTTCCGGAATACCGCAATGAGCAGGCAGGCAGCTTTTGCAGACAGCAGCAGCTATATGGATCATATGATGCATATTGTTGGATTAACCAAAGATGAAAAGGGCCATAAATGGTATTACATAAAAAATTCCTGGGGCAAAACAAATGAACTGGATGGTTTTATATTAATGGATGAAAATTATTTTGCGATAAAAACCGCTGCAATTGTAGTTAATAAAAAAGCGATTCCTGAGGCAATAAGTAAAAAGATGATTTTGCAAAACCGGTAACTGCTATTTTATTTCCCTAACTACTTTATCGCAGGCATTTAATTTTAATTCTCCTTCATTTAATAATACTTTTTGTTCTCCTGATTCTATTTTATATTTATAAATACCCGCCTGTAATTCATGCAAACACTCCTGGCTATTGTTTTTTATTGTAAGTGTAAGAGCCGGTGCATAGTCCAGCCCAATACGTTTAAAAAAATTAATAGTAATATTATTACCCGATATATTTTTATAGCAAATATCTGCAAGGTTTTTCTGAATACAACTATCTTTTTTTTCAATAAGATCTTGCCGGGGTAGTGCATTTTTTGGCGATTTAAAAATACGTACTAATTCAACCAATGTTTTGCCACCTTCAATCAGATTGGATGCTGTATTATTTTGTGCTGTTGCATTGCCAGTTACAAGTATAACTGCTGCTACAATTAATTGTCTCATAAACATTTATTTTAAATTAGGGTGTATTAGCAGGATGCTGGTTCTTCTCTATTTACATAAAGAATTTTTTTAAAATAAAAAAGAGCCCCTTTATGGAGCTCTTATAAAACAAATCAAAAAATTATTAGTACCCAAATATTTCTTCCAAAGTCAATCTTTTCAACTCTCCATATTTTTTCATGGCTTCTTCCGGTAATTTTTTATCAGATGCCACCACGCAATAGGTATAAGGTTTGTTAGCAAGATAATCGGTATGGAATTTTTTCAATTCGTTATAACCAATTTTATCTACAGCGGTGTATGTTGTTTTACGTATATCGCTGGTTAATCCTTTTTGCTGTGCAGCAAGGTAATTGAAAATAATACCGTCCTGTGTAATACGTTCTGTTTCGATATCTTTTTTAATACCTGCACGGGCAAACTTAATATTCTCTTCCACATTGGGCAAATCATTCAGCAATTCATTCATCGCAATAATTGATTCATTAAATTTATCTGCCTGGCAACCTACATAGGCCAATGTATAAAACGGATCTTCTTTTTTTTCAGGCTTTGCATAAAAAGCAAAAGTGGAGTAAGCCAATGCTTTACTTTCTCGTATAGTTTGAAAAACAAGCGCTCCCATTCCACCTCCAAAATAATTATTGAAGATATCAACTACAGGCTCTTTGTCTGCACTGTAAGCTGCAGCATTTCTTACCCAGCGAATTTCGCTTTGCACCATATTGTAATCAGCAAACAATACCTGATTTTTTATTTGATCGGAAGTAGTAAATTTCATTTTTTCTTCTGCAACATTAAATGTTGCAGGTATGGTATGCACTGCTTTTAAAGCTGTGGTTAACTGTGCCAGTGGCTGAGGGCCATAGTATAAAATTTTGTGAGCATAACTGTTCAAGCTGTGTAAAGCATTTACCAATTCTTCTGAGGTGGCGTTCTTTAATTCATCATCACTTAATGTATAATTAAAAGGATTCTTATTGCCATACCTTGCGTAAGCAACCAAGCCACTCATAATTGCAGCTTTGTTGGCCTTGGCATCAGTTCTCGATTTTGTTATTCTTGCTTTTAATGCATTTAATGCATTTTCATCAGCTTTGCAATTCTTCAATACATCTTCAAATAGTGTTACCGCTTTATTGAAGTTATCCTGCAATCCTTCAATAGTAACAGTTGTAAATTCATTACCTGCACTTATAGTAAAGCTGCATGCAATCTGGTAAAAGGCTTTGGAAATCTCTTCAGTACCCATTGCATTGGTACCTAAAAACTGAAGGTATTGTGCGGCTAAACTTAATTTTTTATTATTCCAGGTACCCATATCAAAGCGGTAACGCAAACGAAAAATACTATTGTCTTTATTTTGCACATACAATACTTCAGCAGGGCCAACCTTTGCTTGTTGCAAATCTTTATTATAATCCAGCCAAACAGGTTTTACCACACTTGCAGGCATATTGTTTACTGTTTTCACAAAATCAGATTGTTCATCCCTGTTGGTTTCTACCGGCGTAATAGGTGGCTTTTCTACTTTTATAATACTCTTATCTTCTCCCTTACGTTTGTAAATAAATGCATAATTATCACCAAAATATTTATTTGCAAAAGCCACAATATCTTTCTTGGTTAATTTAGATAATTGATCGGTATAAGCCACCTGGTCTTTCCAATCCAGTTCAGATGTAAATGCATCCATTAAATCACTGGCTCTGGAGCTGTAAGATTCTGTTCCCAGTATTTTATTTTTCTTTTGGTTATTGATAATTGCAGTGATCAGGTTATTATCAAAATTCCCCTTCTTTAAATTTTCAATTTCACCCAGCATTAAAGCTTTTACATCTTCCAAAGATTGCCCCTGTGTTGGGTTACCCTGCATAAATAAAATACCATAATCAATTAAGGTAAATGCAGATGCTGATGCTCTTAATAATTTTTGTTTCTTTATCAGATTCAAATCCATTAGGCCTGCTTTACCGTTGGTTAATATTTGTCCAACTAAATCTGCCAGCAATACATCTTTATCTTTATTACCGGGTAAACGATAACCAATGGTTACACTTTCTGCATCAGGGCCAACTACTTCGGCAGCAATTGGTGCGGTAATTGGTTGTTCAGGTTCAAAAGTATATTTTGTTACAGGTTTATTTAGCATATAAGAAAATGTAGCTTCTACTTTTTGTATCATTTCATCCGGATTAAAATCGCCGCTCATAATTACACCCATATTATTGGGTACATAATATTTATTAAAGTACTTTCTTATTTCTGTTAAAGATGGATTTTTTAAATGCTCGATGGTACCAATGGTTGTTTGTATCCCGTAATTGTGATTTTTAAACAACTCGGCAAATAATTTTTCAAAAACCTTATTGCCATCAGCATCCAGTCCACGGTTCTTTTCTTCATAAACTGCTTCCAGTTCGGTATGAAAGATTCTTAAGATCGGATTCCTGAAACGTTCTCCCTGTACTTTTAAATATTTATCAATTGCATTGGCCGGTACATCATCGGTATAAACAGTTTGTTCAAAAGAAGTAAATGCATTGGTACCCTGTGCACCCATCGACCCCATCATTTTATCATACTCATTGGCAATGGCATATTTTGATGCTACACCAGAAACAGAATCAATGCGATGATAAATTACTTTACGTTGTTCAGCATCAGTAGTATGATTGTACTCTTCATACAATGCATCAATTTTATCCAATTCAGGTTTTTCCTTAGCCCAGTCTAATGAACCAAATTTATCTGTGCCTTTAAATAACATATGTTCCAGGTAATGCGCTAAACCAGTGTTGGTAGATGGATCCGTTTTACTACCCGCTTTAGTTGCCACATAACATTGTATCCTCGGATCTTTGTTGGTAGGGCTTAAAATAACTGTTAACCCGTTTTTTAAGGTATAAAACCTGGCTTTTGCCGGATCGCCGCTTACATATTTATAAGTATAGCCGCCTGATGTAACTTGTTTCCAATCGTATTTACCGGTTTGTGCAAAGGCTGTAACTGTGCTTACCAGCAGTATTGAAAAAACTAACTGTTTAAAAAATCGCATAGAAAGAATATTTTAGTTATTAAAAGGAGCCGCTAAAGTACTGCATCTGAATTTTAAATTTATACCGTTCGCAACATTATTAACTTTACATTTGAAAAATTTTACCATTAGTATATGAAGAAATTGCTGAAGATCCTTTTAAAAACGGTTTTGATTTTATTTATCCTGGTAAATATTATTACCGCTTTTCATGCCTATAAATTCACTCATTTTTATGATATAGGTGAAGTTAGTTTTAAAGCCAAAGAACAAAAATCCCGCTGGGAAAGCAGTAAAGAACTGTTATTTGGTATTAATGCAGTTAAGCAGCAAAATACAGCAGCCGACTCTGTTAACCAAAAAGTTATTTTAACTACCAGCGATAAAATAAAGTTAGAAGGCTGGTACACTCCGGTTGACAGTTCCAAAGGAACAATTTGTTTATTTCATGGGCATGGAGGTAAAAAAAGCGGCAATAATTCGGAGGCTGAGGAATTTAGAAAATTGGGTTACAATACTTTTCAAATAGACTTCAGGGCTCACGGCAGCAGCGGCGGTAATACCTGCACTATTGGTTATTTTGAAAGTGAAGATGTAAAACTATCCTACGATTTTGTAAAAGGTAAAGGCGAAAAAAACATTATTTTATGGGGCATTTCAATGGGTGCAGCAACTATAACCAAAGCCATTAGTGATTACCCTTTGCAACCCCATAAGATAATTTTAGAAATGCCTTTTGGATCTATTTTGGAAGCTGCCGAAGGCAGAATAAAAATGATGGGACTACCTGCAGAACCTTTGGCAAGACTAATTACATTTTGGGGCGGCATTGAACATGGCTTTTGGGCTTTTAATATGAAACCCACCGAATTTGCAAAAAAAATGAATTGCCCGGTACTATTGCAATGGGGGGTAAACGACCCCCGTGTAAGCAAGAACGAAGAAGAAATTTTGTTTAAAAACTTACCCAATCCCACCAAAAAATTTGTGATTTACGAAACTGCAGGTCATGAAAGTCTTTGTAATAAAGAAAACGAAAAGTGGGTGTCAGCAATTAAATTTTTCCTAAACTAATCTGCTGAATAAAATGCATGTGGCAATGTTATTAAGTTGATTTGTGTCAATTATTTCCAATAGTCAATAACTGAAATCGTCATTATTTTCATTTGCATCTGCTTTCATCTTTTTGTTAATTATTATTACAGACTTATAGTTGTGTCAATTCTGTAATGTTTAAACTTACTTATCAGGAAGCAATTTTACCAAGTTTTTTACGTTGTTTATTGTTGTTCCTAAACCAATATCATGAAAAAACATTTACACTACTTTACTGTGTATACCATAATACTTGTTTTGTTTACTCAAAATTTGTATGCACAGTTAAATCCTGTTTTACGCTGGCCCAAAGCATCCAACGGAAAAATTGTTTGTTTTACAGATGAGATGGAAAAATACAGTCAGTTGCTTTCCGGTAAAAAAAATAATGCCACTGTATTTGAAAACTGGATGGCAGAAGGGCAAAAGAAAATTAATTCAGCCGAAACTTATCTTCGGGCAACTCCAATCATTTATTCTATCCCTGTAATTTTTCATGTTATTCACAATGGTGAGGCTGCAGGTACCGGCCGTAATATTGCCAAAGCATTTATTGATTCGCAATTGGTACAGCTTAATAACGACTTTAGAAGAAAGGCAAATACTTCCGGATTTAATAATCACGCAAACGGTGCAGATATTGAAATACAATTTACAGCAGCAACACTTAATCCAACCAATGCTGTGTTGGGAGAGCCCGGTATAGACCGCATTAACCGAAATACAAGAGGCTGGACAGCACCGCCACATCTGGATACATATATGCAAAGCACCATCAAGCCAAATTCTATCTGGAATCCTGATAAATATTTAAACATCTGGATTTGTGATTTAACCGATGGCAGTGGTTTGGTTTTAGGCTATGCACAGCAGCCCATTTTTCCCGGAAACATAGGCCAGGATGATGATACAGCAACCATAGCAAATACCGATGGAATCGTTTTAGATTACAGTGTTGTTGGCAGCAGCAATAAAAAACCTGCCGGTTCATACCCCTTTGATGAAGGCAGAATTTTAACCCATGAGGTTGGTCATTTTTTTGGGCTGCGGCATGTTTGGGGCGAAGGAAATTGTGATCTGGATGATTATGTTTTTGATACACCCCGTCAGAACAATGTAATATTTGGATGCGCCACTACCAGTAATACCTGCGATGATAGGAATTACGGCTGCCCTTACGATTCTGTTGATATGGTGCGGAATTATATGCAATACTCAGACAATGCCTGTGTAAATATTTTTACCACCGGACAAAAAAACCGGATGCGGATTGTAATGGGAGAATATGGTACCGGATCTCCCCGGAGAGAATCGCTTCGTTTTTCAGACA
>JAYSTT010000393.1:0-3021 GCA_043719495.1 Ferruginibacter sp.
CATTGCAGGGCAACCGGTGTAGGTTGGCGTGATGACGATTTCAATTTCTTCAGCATTTATTTTTACTTCTCTTACAATGCCTAAATCTATAATAGTAAGTACAGGCACTTCGGGGTCGCAAACTGTTTCAAGTATTTGCCAAATATTTTGTTCTGCTATTTTTTTATCAATTACCATGTAGCATTTGGATAAGCCCTTTGCATGTATTGCAACTCTGTTAAAATATAACCAAGATGTTCGGTATGAACACCTTCTTTGCCGCCAGTTTGCATAAAAATATTTTCAGGTAAAGGCAATGTTGCTTCATCAAAAATTATTTTTATTTTTTGTAGCCATTCATTTTTTTGCAAAATAAAATCAATGCTGTGTTCTATTTCATAATTTACAGGGATAAACATTTCTCCTGTGTATCTCCATAATTCATTTATCGCTTTCTGCATCCTTATTTTACTTTCTTCGGTACCATCACCTAAACGTACCACCCATTCGCTGCTCCAGCGTACATGGTACTTTATTTCTTTTAATGCTTTTGTTGCAATAGCAGCTAACTGCTCATCTTTACTATTTTGTAATTTTTCAAACAACAAATATTGAAACTGGCTAAAAAGATAAAGGCGTAAAATGGTTTGCCCCCAATCACCATTGGGTTGCTCTACCAGTAATAAGTTTTTAAACTCTCTTTCTTTTCTTAAATAAGCCAGCGAATCTTCTGTTGCATTACCCCCAATTAATAAAGCTGCATATTGATAAAAATTTCTCGATTGCCCAATTAGGTCTAATGAAATATTAGTGATAGCAATATCCTGTTCTAATATTGGCCCATGCCCACACCACTCTGCATTGCGCTGTGCAAGAATTAAAGTTGTATCTGCTAAATGCAGTATATAATTGACGATAGAATTATCCATTATTCATTAAAAAATTATCCATTAAAATCACATGTGATTTACTTCATCAGGCAAATTATAAAATGTAGGATGCCTGTACACTTTGTCAATCGCAGGTTCGTATAACTCACCCGATTGCTCAGGATTAGATGCAGTAATATATTTACTTTCCACTACCCAAATGCTAATACCTTCTTGTCTTCGGGTATAAACATCTCTTGCATTTTCAATTGCCATTTGTGTATCTGTTGCATGTAAGCTGCCCACATGTTTATGATCGAGACCCTGTTTGCTTCTTACAAAAACTTCCCATAAAGGCCAGCCCCCTCCGCCCCCTGAAGGGGGAACATTGGAATTTTTCAATTCATTGACTCCTGCATTGTCTTCGGGAATATCGCCGTAATAAAATTTTCGTATTTGAATTTTCATATTTTAAAAGCGGTTTAAATTATTACGCTGCTTCTAAAGTCCCTCCTCTGGAGGGATTTAGGGAGGCCTTTCTGCTATACGCCATCGCTGCTTCTCTTACCCATTGCCCATCATCATGCGCTTTTTTTCTTGCAGTTAATCTTTGTTTATTGCAGGGGCCATTTCCTTTTACCACATTCCAAAATTCATCCCAGTTTATTTCTCCAAAATCATAATGCTTTTTTTGTTCATTCCATTTTAATTTATCATCAGGCAAAGCCATGCCTAAAAGTTTTACCTGCTCTGCAGCCATATCAACAAACTGCTGGCGCAATTCATCATTTGTTTTTCTTTTAATTTTCCATTTCATACTTTGGTCACTGTTGGTACTTTCTGAATCTTTTGGTCCAAACATCATTAATGAAGGCCACCACCATCGGTTGATGGCATCCTGGCACATGGCTTTCTGTTCATCGGTTCCTTTACTTAATACCAATAAACTTTCAAAACCCTGCCGCTGATGAAAACTTTCTTCTTTACAAATACGCACCATTGCCCTTGCATAAGGGCCATAACTGGTACGGGTAAGCATTACCTGGTTTAAAATCGCAGCACCATCTACCAACCATCCTACAGCACCCATATCGGCCCATGTTAAAGTGGGGTAATTAAAGATGGAAGAATATTTTGCTTTACCACTATTCAAATCATTTATCATTTCATCTCTTGATGTACCCAATGTTTCGGCAGCACTATATAAATATAAACCATGCCCTGCCTCGTCCTGTACTTTGGCAATTAAAATGGCTTTGCGTTTTAAACTTGGCGCCCTGCTTATCCAGTTACCTTCGGGCAACATACCTACAATTTCGCTGTGTGCATGTTGGCTTATTTGCCGCACATTGGTTTTGCGGTAAGCATCGGGCATCCAATCTTTTGGTTCAATCTTTATTTCTTTATCAATAGTATCCTGAAATATTTTTTCAAAATCCTGTACTAACATAAATAATAATTTAGGATGTAAAAATAATACAAAAAAACTAACAATTGTTAGTTAAAATTATTGAAAAAAAATCTACACCCAATTATTTTTATGGGCCAGGCTTATTATTTGTGCCTTGCTGTTTACATGCAACTTGTGGTAAATATTGGCAATATGTTTTCTAACAGTTAATACACTAAGGCTTAATTCAACAGCAATGCGTTTAGCATCCCAGCCTTTAACCATGTGTTCTAGTATTTCCTGTTCCCGTTCTGTAATTATTTTGGGCATTTTAGAAGTAGTGGTATTTTCAGTTGTGGATTTGCTGAGCAGGAACATGGTTCGCCTTGCAACAGCCGGACTCATGGGTGCACCACCAAAAGTTATTACATTGCTTACGGCATCCAATAAAATTTCTGCCGGTTCATGCTTTAATAAATAGCCCGATGCACCGGCTTTAATAGCATCAAATATTTTTTCATCATCATCAAAAACAGTAAGCACAATAAAATGGATTTGCGGATATAAAGTTTTGGCAATGTAAATAGTTTCTATGCCATCCATTTCGGGCATTTCTAAATCCATAAAAATAACCTGTGGCAGTTGCTGGTGCGGTAAGCCTTTTAATTGTTCCAAACATTGGTGGCCATTGGCCGACGAGAAAACTAATTGCAAGTTGGGGAATGCACTTATTTTTTGCATAAACGTATTTCTGTTAACGCTGTTATCTTCGGTAAGTGCAAC
>JAYSTT010000394.1:0-7307 GCA_043719495.1 Ferruginibacter sp.
GTTTTCGCTTACAGTAATTAATACAAAGGAATAATCAGTTTAACATAAGCAAGGTTAAATATAGATTACAATCTGGTGGGGATGACATAACAAAATAATAATTAGATGCAGAATATAGAACCATATTTTAACTGGCGTCATTTATACATTGCCGAAGAGGATGCAGTATCGCCATTTTATGGTAGAACGTACAGCGAATTTGAATTTAGCAAAACCATTTATAATTATTATATACATCCCCAATGGGATGAATTTGGCAGCCGGACATTATACCTTAAAATTTTGTTTATTGATTATGAACAGAGTTATGCAATAATAGAATTAATTGGCGAATGGAATGATGCCATTGAAAATGATATTATGTCTTTAAGAAGAGATGTGACTGATATTTTATATACTAAAGGCATTACTAAATATATTTTAATTGCAGAAAATGTACTTAATTTTCATAGTAGTGATGATAGTTATTATGAAGAGTGGCGGGAGCAGTTGCAGGATGATGGGGGCTGGGTGGTAATAATAGATATGCCCCAGCAAAGCCAGTACGATTTTAAAAAAGCTAGGCTTACAAACTATATTAGTTTAATGGATTTTCCCCAATGGAGGACTTTAAAACCGGATATAGTTTTTCAGCAGGTAGATAACTGGATGATAAAGTTGCTGGGGTAAAAATGGTATCGTTTGCATAAAAACATTTAACAATGTATTTTTTTGAATGATTGTGGCTTAAATTTGCTTTCCAAAATTCAACTATTAACTTTTGCATAATGACCTTTAAACAACTTTTTACTTCTTCGATAGGCAAAAAATTTACAATGGGGCTTACCGGGATATTCCTTATTACTTTTTTAATAGTACACTGCGGTATCAACTCCATGATTTTTTTTAATGATGGGGGGGAAACCTTTAATCATTGGGGGCATTTTATGGGCAGCAACCTTATTATCCGTACAATGGAAATTGGGTTATTTTTATTTTTAATACTGCACATTGTACAGGGCTTAATGCTTTGGAACCAAAACAATAAAGCCCGGCCTGTAAAGTATGCCGTAAATAATGCCAGTTCCAACAGTAAATGGTACAGCCGTAGTATGGGCTTGCTGGGTACTTTAATTTTACTGTTTTTAGTTTTACACCTTTATCATTTTTGGACCCCATCCAGGCTGGGCGGCATTGCAGGCATACATGAATTGGAAGAAACTACTTTAGGCGCCGAGTATAACAACCAGGCAGTACATAATTTATATGTAGAAATGCAAATGGTTTTTAGGGAAAATTTATTAGTGGTAATAATTTATGTGCTGGGTGTATTTTCATTGTGCTGGCATTTAATACATGGTTTTCAAAGTGCGTTTCAAACATTGGGGATTAACCATAAAAAATATACACCGATTATAAAAGTAATTGGAGTTGCATACTCAGTAATTATTTGTTTGCTTTTTGCATCAATGCCAATTGCAATTTATATGGGTTGGATTTAACCCCATCCTATTGAACTTCGTTCGTTCTTTTTCAAAGAACCCCTGAAGGGGAAGAGAAATGGAGGAGATTAGTGCGAAAAAGTACATAACATGATTAAAGTTGAACAAAGAAATAATGTTGAAGAGTGCCTTTGAAGCTAAATTGAAAAACAATTGTTGGAAACAAAAAAATATAAAACAAAATCTATAACATAATCTCTTTCACTTCCTCCCCTTTAGGGGAGATAGAGGGGGTTTCATAACTTAAAATATGGCTTTAAATTCTAAAATACCTGCGGGGGAAATGAATGAAAAGTGGGAAGATTACAAAGGACATGTAAAGCTGGTAAACCCCGCCAACAAAAGAAAATTGGAAGTAATAATTGTAGGTACTGGTTTGGCCGGTGCATCTGCTGCTGCTGCATTGGGGGAGTTGGGGTATAAAGTAAAAACATTTTGTTTTCAGGATAGCCCACGCCGTGCCCACAGTATTGCGGCGCAGGGTGGTATTAATGCTGCAAAAAATTATCAAAATGATGGCGACTCGGTTTTTCGTTTATTTTACGATACCGTAAAAGGCGGCGATTACCGGGCAAGAGAGGCTAACGTACACCGTTTGGCAGAAGTAAGTGCAAATATTATTGATCAGTGTGTGGCACAGGGTGTTCCTTTTGCAAGGGAATATGGCGGCTTATTAAGCAACAGGAGTTTTGGCGGCACACAAGTGCAACGTACATTTTATGCTGCCGGGCAAACAGGCCAGCAGTTACTGTTAGGTGCATACAGTGCTTTAGAAAGACAAATTGCATTAGGTAATGTAACACAATACAGCCGCCACGAAATGCTGGATGTAGTAATGATTGATGGAAAAGCAAGAGGAATTATTGCAAAAAATTTAGTAACAGGAGAATTAGAAAGGCACTTTGGCCATGCAGTGTTATTATGCAGTGGCGGTTATGGTAATGTATTTTATTTAAGCACCAATGCAATGGGCAGCAATGTTACTGCCGCATGGAAAGCACATAAAAAAGGTGCATTTTTTGGTAACCCATGTTTTACACAAATTCATCCAACATGCATCCCTGTTAGTGGCGACTACCAAAGTAAACTTACGTTGATGAGTGAGAGTTTGCGTAACGACGGAAGGATTTGGGTACCCAAACAAAAAGATGATAGCCGCAAGGCAATTGATATACCAGAAGAAGAAAGGGATTATTATTTAGAGAGGAGGTACCCGGCATTTGGTAACCTTGTACCAAGAGATGTTGCCAGCAGGGCAGCTAAAGAAAGATGTGATGAAGGCTATGGTGTAGGCACAACAAAACTTGCAGTGTATTTAGATTTTGCAGATGCTATAGTACGTTATGGAAAAATTGAAGCAGGTAAACAGGCTTTGGATAATGTAGATGAAGCTACCATTATTGCAATGGGTAAAGATGTGGTAAAAGAAAAATATGGTAACCTGTTTGAAATGTATGCAAAAATAACAGGCGAAAACCCTTACGAATTGCCCATGAGGATTTACCCTGCGGTGCATTATGTAATGGGTGGCCTTTGGGTTAATTACGAATTGCAAACAACTGTAGAAGGTTTGTATGCTTTAGGCGAAGCAAATTTTAGCGATCATGGTGCCAACCGATTAGGTGCATCTGCATTAATGCAGGGCCTTGCCGATGGTTATTTTGTAGTGCCTTACACATTGGGTAATTATTTGGCCGATGAAATCCGCAACCCATCAATACCTACCACACATCCTGCATTTGAAGAAACAGAAAAGGCAGTAAGCAGCAGGATAAATGAATTGATGAATATTAAAGGCAAGCAAACAGTAGAGAGTTTTCATAAGCGTTTAGGAAAAATAATGTGGGATAAATGTGGCATGGCACGTAATGC
Source organism: Ferruginibacter sp. (assembly GCA_043719495.1). Classification (GTDB taxonomy): domain Bacteria; phylum Bacteroidota; class Bacteroidia; order Chitinophagales; family Chitinophagaceae; genus Ferruginibacter. Next base: position 3,354 of record JAYSTT010000394.1, read on the forward strand.
CCAAGGTTTGCAGGAAGCCATAACCGAGATACAGCAATTAAAAAAAGAATTTTGGAGCGATGTACGCATACCTGGCGAAATAAATAGCATGAACCCTGAATTGGATAAAGCTGGCCGTGTGGCCGATTTTATTGAGTTAGGGGAACTGATGTGCAAAGATGCATTGAACCGAAATGAAAGTTGCGGCGGGCATTTTAGGGAAGAGAGCCAAACAGAAGATGGCGAAGCAAAACGTGATGATGATAATTACAGTTATGTATCGGCATGGGAATTTAAAGGCGAAAGCAATTGGGAATTAAATAAAGAAGAATTGAATTTTGAAATTGTGAAACCAACGCAACGTTCTTATAAATAATGAGTGAGATACTGCATATAAAGAATTTTGGTCCGATTGAGGCCGTTAGTATTTCTCTAAAAGAAATTAACCTTCTAATTGGAGACCAGGGTACAGGCAAGAGTTTGATTGCGAAAACACTTATTGCGGTTAGAAATAGTATCTTTTTAGAAATTTTTGATTTAAAGCCAAATGATAAACTAAGCAAGGCGACTAATTTATTTCTTGGTCATCTAGACTTAGTTGGATTACAATCTTATTTACATAAAGACACTTTTATTTCATACTCTTATAAAGGGTATAGTTTAAAATATAGTAATCAGACAGCCACAATAACAGGTAAAGAAAATATTAGTATTGGAGAAGCCTTGTCTTTTAATTTTAATTACATCCCTGCTGAAAGAAATATGGTATCCGTTCTTGCCGACTCACTTTATGCTTTGTTGCAAGTTCAAGCAGAATTACCAAAATTGTTTTTAAGATTTGGAAATAAGTATCAGACAGCACGAAAATTTAAGGAACGGTTTGAATATTCGGAAATTTTAGGTGTAGACTTCCTTCATGCTAATGATAAAGATTATATAATTACAAAAGAAGGTATTCAACTTGATTTAATGAATGCATCAAGTGGCATTCAGGGATGTGTTGCAATGCTTACAGTTATTGATAGTATTTTGCAGTCACCCAAACTTGTATCTCAGAATACACTTCCAATAACTACAAGTTTTAATCTTTTGGTTACAGAGGAGCCTGAAATAGGATGTTTTCCTAATACTCAAAATAAATTGATAAGGTATATTGTAGAAAACAATAAGGGTTTAATGGGATATAAAAATCAATTGTTTTTTACAACCCATAGTCCATATGTACTAACCTCAATAAATAATTTGATGTATGCATATAAAATCGGAATTGCGAATGACAAAGTCGCAAATGTAGTATCAAAAAAGTATTGGTTAAATCCGGAAGATGTAAGTTGTTACTTATTAAAAACTGATGGTACTTGTGAATCAATTATAGATGAAGATGGGTTGATAAAAGCCGAAAAAATTGATGAAGTATCGGATAAGATAAATACTGAATACGCTCAAATTGGGGAAATAAGATATGGTGGATAAGATTAAAAAACTAACGGAGTGTATTGATGATATTAAACCCTATCAAAGCAAAGGTGATGTGGTGACATATTATTTGAAATTGATATCGGTGCTTAAATCTGTTAAATACGATGCAGATTGTGTGAAACAGAAACTAAACATAACACACAGAATTGGAGATTCCTTCTTCTATATTACAAGTGGAGGAGGGAGTCAGCTAAAAGAGCAATGGGTTCTAATTGAAACTAAAGGTAAAGGGAATGATTTTTTTGAACAATTAGAAAAAAGCCTGTCACTATTTGAAGATGCTGACTGTCCCGTTTTTGGAAGATATATTGGGAAAAATGTGCCGGGTATCCTAAAATCTAAAGAAAGAAAAGATTTTGATAATTTGCAGGAGAAGTTTCTAAAAAAGAAAGGTAACCTGTATGTAAAAAATAAAAACACAACAGAAATTTGGCATGGGATGAGTAAATCTGAATTCAAATAAGCAGCAATGAAAGTTTCAGGTTTCACTTTTGTAAAAAACGCCATAAAATATGGCTATCCGGTGGTGGAATCGATAACATCAATTTTGGCATTTGTAGATGAGATGATTGTTTGTTTAGGAGATTCGGAAGATGATACTAATAACTTAATAGCATCAATAAATTCCAATAAAATAAAAATAATTCATTCTGTTTGGGATGATAGGTTACGGGAAGGAGGGAAAGTATTAGCGGTAGAAACAGATAAGGCAATAGCAGCAACAGCTACAGATAGTGATTGGCTCTTTTACATTCAGGCAGATGAAGTGGTGCATGAGCAATACCATAAAACTATTGTTGATGCAATGGATAAATATACTGCTGATACTAAAGTAGAGGGGTTGTTATTTAACTACCATCATTTTTATGGTAGCTATAAATACATTGGTGATGGAAGAAGTTGGTACAGCAAAGAGATAAGGATCATAAGAAATAATCCGAAAGATACTTTGTATAAAAAAATAAAAAGCTACCGGGATGCACAGGGGTTTAGGTGGGACGATAACCGTAAACTAAATGTAAAATTAATTGATGCGTATATTTATCATTATGGCTGGGTACGCAACCCAGTAACTATGCAGCAGAAGTATGAAGGATTTAGCAAGTTGTGGGCAGGGGAGGAAGAGAGAAAAATAAATAATGTGGTACAAAAAGAAACGGTAAAGTTTGATTATACAAAAATAGATTCGGTTACAGTTTTTAAAGGAACACACCCTGCAGTAATGAAAGAATTAATTGCAAAAGAAGACTGGGATTTTGAAATAGATATTAAAAAGAAGAATTTTAAAAACATAAAACACAGGTTATTATATTTTATTTGGCAAAAATTTGGATGGCGGCCATTTGAATACAGTAACTATAATAAAATTTAGCATTAAAGTAATTTACTTATGGAACATTACCACATGAATTTAACACTAAAGGTTTGGAAGCAAAAGAATGCCCGGGACAAAGGTAATTTTGAAACTTACCAGGTAAAAGATATCTCCAGCGAAATGTCTTTTTTAGAAATGTTTGATGTATTGAATGAGCAGTTAATTACTGATGGCAAAGATGCCATTGCATTTGACCATGATTGCCGTGAAGGTATTTGCGGAATGTGCAGTATGCATATAAATGGTAAAGCACACGGGCCGTGGAGCCAAAATACTACTTGCCAGTTACACATGAGGGCATTTAAAGATGGCGATACCATTGTTGTGGAACCATGGCGCAGCAAGGCTTTTCCTGTTATTAAAGATTTAATGGTTAACAGAAGTGCATTTGACAGGGTGATACAAGCCGGTGGTTTTATTTCTGTAAATACAGGCAATGCGGTAGATGCAAATGCTATACCTATTGATAAAAAAAATGCGGATGATGCTTTTGCTGCTGCGGCATGTATTGGTTGCGGTGCTTGTGTTGCAGCATGTAAAAATAGTAGTGCCATGTTATTTGTTAGTGCTAAAGTTTCTCAATTGGCATTATTGCCACAAGGCCAGCCCGAAAGAAAAAGCCGTGTATTAAATATGGTGGCCCAAATGGATAAAGAAGGATTTGGAAATTGTACTAATACTTATGCCTGCGAAGCAGAATGTCCTAAAGGAATTTCGGTTAGTAATATTGCAAGAATGAACAGGGAATATCTTTCTGCAGGGTTGAGTTCGGAATAAAAATCTACTACAACATAATTTAAAATAAATAAGCCGATTCATTTTGAAGCGGCTTATTTATTTTAAATAAACTATTATCAGTGTAACTTTTATTTCAGCTATTCCATATACAATTGTGTTATGAAATTCGTTTAAAAAGAAATTTATAAATACCAGAAATAGCTGAACATGTAAATTATAGAACTAAACCTGCATTTTCAGGATCTAAATGTGCTATAAAATATAAAGAACTGCTTATTTTGCATCAATGAGATGATTTTACCAGTCTAACACAATAATTGGTAATTTTATGCATTACTAATCTAAAAACTGTTGAAGCACCCCGGGAAATACCTTTTTTTTGT
>JAYSTT010000395.1:0-7299 GCA_043719495.1 Ferruginibacter sp.
TACAGGTTTGCTGCAAATGAGCAAAAAAATATTATTTACAAATTACGGCCAGTAGAAAGAGGTGAATATCATTTTGGCAGAATCATTCTCTATGTTAAATCATTAATGGGTTTACTAATGCGGCGGCATGATATTGATGAAACCATAACAGTTCCTGTTTATCCTTCTTTTTTGCAATTGCGTAAATATGAATTACTTTCTCAAACCACTATTCAAACAGAGCATGGAAATAAGCGTATGCGTAAAATTGGCCACAGCATGGAGTTTGAGCAAATAAAAGAATATGTACGTGGCGATGATATAAGGACTATTAACTGGAAGGCCACTGCCCGTAAAGGAAGTTTGATGGTTAATAATTATACTGATGAAAAATCGCAGCAGGTATATTGTATTATTGATAAAGGCCGCCTGATGAAAATGCCTTTTAATGAAATTACCCTGCTTGACTATGCAATTAACAGCACTTTGGTTTTAAGTAATGTTTGTTTGCAAAAACAGGATAGAGTAGGAGTAATGACATTTGCCAATAAAATGGGTTCTTTAATTGCTGCCGATAAAAAACCTATTCAAAGAGAAAATATATTGCAATTGCTCTATAACCAGGATACGGCATTTTTAGAAAGTGATTACGAAATGTTATACATGCAAATCCGTAACCGGGTAAAGCACCGCAGCCTGCTCATTCTATACAGCAATTTTGAATCTTTGTCGGGGTTGAGAAGGCAACTGAATTATTTACGCAGCATTGCCAGGCATCATTTGCTGATGGTAGTTTTTTTTGAGAATACAGAATTGCATCAGCTTTCACGCTTAAAAGCAGCAAACATAGAGGAGGTGTATATAAAAACTGTTGCAGAAAAATTTGAGTTTGAAAAAAGATTAATAGTAAAGGAATTGCAGAAACATGGTATACTTGCTGTGCTTACAACTCCGGAACAGCTTACTGTAAATGCTGTAAATAAATACCTGGAGCTTAAGGCAAGGCAGGCGATATAATGGTAGTTGATAGTTGATAGTTGATAGTTGATAGTTGATAGTTGATAGTTGATAGTGAAAATTAGGATAATAAATTTACAATAACAATTTTGTGTTTTAGTGCCGGTTGGCATTTTTTATGGCAAGAAAACAAACATACCGCAAACGATACACCAATCAAACAATTGAAGCTGGGGGAGAAGCACCAGTAAAACAGGAACGTATAAAACGGCCTCCAATTAATCCTGAAATACAACTGCCCTATTTGGAAGGCAAAGTATTATTAATTGATAAACCGCTGCACTGGACTTCGTTTGATGTGGTAAGAAAACTAAGAAGCATATTGCAAATAAAAAAAATTGGCCATGCAGGTACACTCGACCCGTTAGCAACAGGTTTGTTAATTATATGCACCGGAAAATTTACTAAAAGAATAAATGAATATATGGCAGCCGAAAAAGAATACACCGGCTCAATTACACTTGGAGCAGTAACAGCTACTTACGATTTAGAAAGCAAGCCCGAGCAAGAAAAAAATTTTTCTTTTGTAACAAATGATTTGCTGCACAGCACTGCAATAAAATTTACTGGAGATATTGAACAACTGCCGCCCATTTATTCTGCCATAAAAAAAGATGGCGTAGCGTTATATGAACTGGCAAGAAGAGGAGTTGATGTAGAATTAAAAGCAAGAAACATTAATATCAAATCCTTTGAATTAACTGCTATAGAATTGCCTGTTATACATTTTAAAGTAATTTGCAGCACTGGTACTTATATTCGCAGCCTTGCCAATGATTTTGGTATCGAATTAGGTTGTGGTGGTTATTTAAGTAGTTTATGCCGTACAAGAATTGGCGAATTTAAGGTTGAAGAAGCAGAAAGCATGGAGAAGTTGGAAATGCAGGTTAATCCGTTAATTAGTTAATTTACTTTTTAGTGGTACAGCTAAAAATTATCCAACAGTATTTATCCAGTTAACCAATAAACCAAATAACAGTTTTTAAAACGGGTAGTTAATACCGATAGTAAAATTAAAATTTTCGTACCGCCATTTTCTGTATTCATCATTGGCTCCTCTGGCAAATATTTTATTAAAAGCATCATTAAAACTTAATGCAGGTATCTTCCAGCCATTATTGGTATTACTTAATTCAGGACGCTTAAACCTGAACCCAAAATCGAACCGTACAACAAAATAACTAAAATCAAGCCTTAGCCCTGTTCCTGCATTTATGCCCATTTCTTTCCAGATATTTTTTAATTTAATTTGGGCACTATCTAATTCTCCATTGGGTTTTGAATTTCTTAAGTTCCAAACATTACCGGCATCAACAAAAAGTACCCCTTTTAGCAATAGTGTATTTGGAACAACTTGAACAATATCAAACCGGTATTCCAGATTTGTTTCCAGTTGCATATCTCCGGTACGGTCATTAAACCTGTTAGTGCTATATGGTGCCAATGGTTTGGAGCCAAGCCCAATACCACGTACAGGCCAGCCTCTCATGCTATTACTTCCACCACCAAAATACTGTTTAAAAAATGGTAGCGTAGTATCCTGTTTAGAAGCAATACCCAGGCCGGCAAATGCACGGAATATTAATGCAGATTTTGGACGGCTCCGGGAGTTAGTATAGGTAGCATCTACCTTAATAAACTTTCTTAGATAATTTTTAAAAATGCCCAGTTGCCCAAGTAATATTCCCGATTCTTCTATATTAACTTTAAAGCTGTTCTCCCGGCTTCTATGCCTTGGGTTGGAATGTGTAAAAGAATAACTGCCATTCAAATTACCAGCAACCAATGCTGTGTTAAATGAATATCTTAAAAATGGATTTTCTATAAGTGTTTTTTTAAAACTGTCCGTTTCATTATATAAACGGGTAAATTCAATATTTAAAGGTTTAAAAACCCATAGAGCATTTTTTTTGTTACGAAAACTATAACCGATCCCTAAATTAGTAGACTGAAGGCTAAACAAATCAATACGTTTAATGTAAGAAACATTTGTATTAATAAAAGTTTCGGGAGAAAGAAACTGCTGCTTCTTGTTCCATTTATTAAATGGAAAAACAAAACGGGGAAAAACAATACTATTGGATAAACTTAGCTCATTTGAGTTGATAATATTTGTTGCATTGCTCTTATTTGACCTAAGATTCAATTCAATACCTGCTCTTGCAGTAGTAGTCATCTTAATACCTTCTTTACCCAGATTTCGGTTGGTTAAAGCTGCATTACCGGAAATTCCAAAAAGAGTTCCTGCATTTGCAGCTGTAACGGTATTGGTATTACTGGTAGCAGAATAACTTGCTTCAATACCAAACTCACGGCTAAACTGTTTTGCTGGTATCAGTTGCACTATCAAATCAATTTTATTGATACTGTCTTTATCTTTAATTTCTACAATTTCTATATTGGTACTTTGCCATACACCGGCACGTGAAAAACTATTTAAGGTTTTGTAATAATCTGATTGCTTGTATAAATCTCCTTTTTTAAAAACCATATTCCGGCTTAAAAAAATGGAGCGGAATAATTTATTGTGATACCGGATAATGTGCAGGTCGCTTGTAACCCTTTCTGTGTAGGTTGAGTCGTTAAGCTTATCACCCGGGAAATAATCGGGCAAAATATATACATTGTTGATATAATATTTTTTTAACCTGTTGCTATCAGCAAGTGGATTTAAAACAATGGCTAACTTTATTTTGGGAGTCTTCATTTTTTGTTGGGCTTCTGCTAATAGCCTTATTTGTTCAAATGGATCGTCGCTAATATTTGTTAATGCTTCTAATGAGGTATCACCTCTCACCTTTAATTCTTCGGAAGTGAACTTGTAGTACCCATTATTTCTGTATAATTCTACAAGGCGGCTCATTTCACCTAATATAGCAGCTTTAGTTACAGACTTACCTTCTTTTAAAAGTCCTTTATCAAGGTTTGCCATGGTTAATTGCTGAAGATCAATTTTTTTAAGATCATAACTAATGGTATCAATAACTGTAGATTTACCAGGTTCAATAAAATATTTTACCTGAACTCTTTGCTGTTTATTTACTTTTATAGTATCGGCCGTAAATATTGCATTTGCTCTGTAATACCCAAGATGTAGCATGGACGATTTCATATTCCTGGCAGACTTTGCAGCAGAAGCTGTATCAAAGACAGCAGGTTTATTATAATAATGCAGGAAAAAGAGTTTATCTATAACATTTATTTTAGAGCTGTCATCTAACTGAGCATTTAAACGAGATTTTAATGCAATCAGTTCATCTTTGGTAAAATTTCCTCCCTTAACTTCGATTCTGTTTTTAATAACAAAGGGTTTATCTTTTTGATATTTTTTTGGAATATAGCAGGAAGACAGCACCAGTGAAAGAAAAAAAATATTCCTTATTTGCTGAAAAAACATAAATTTAAGAGAAGTGCTTACCGGCATAAATTTTATAAGTGCATAATGATTAACAAAACACATACCAAATATATCCAAAGTTTACACCATAAAAAATTCAGAGATGAAAATGAGTGTTTTATTGCCGAAGGACCAAAGGTAGTTGTAGACTTGTTGGAAAGCCGTGAATTTGTTTGCCTTGAATTATTTGCAGTAAACAGCTGGCTGGAAAATAATGAAAAGGTATTGCAAAAATATTCCGGTATGGAGGTTATAACTGTTAAAGATTTTGAACTGGAAAAAATATCTACGTTGGCCACAGCAAATAATGTACTGGCTGTTTTTAAAAAGGGAGAATCAACAGATACAGTTAACATAAACGGAAAAATAACACTGGTTTTAGATACTATTCAGGATCCTGGTAATTTGGGAACTATTATACGAACAGCCGATTGGTTTGGGATAGAAAATATGATTTGTTCGCCAGCCTGTGCTGATATGTATAATCCTAAAGTAGTACAAAGTACTATGGGCAGTTTAGCAAGAGTAAATATTTTTTATACTGATTTAGTATACTGGCTTAAAAAAAATAAAGCCATAAAAAAATATGCTGCCGCTTTAGATGGCCAAAATATCAATAATTTAAAAACAATAAAACAAGGTATAATCATTATAGGCAGCGAAGGAAAAGGTATTAGTGAAGCAGTAATGAATTTGGTGGATGAAAAAATTACTATTCCTAAAATTGGTGAGGCTGAGTCTTTAAATGCTGCAGTTGCAACGGGTATTCTTTTGGCAGCGGTTTGTTAAATGGTTAAATGTTGTGCCAAACCAATACTTTTTATGAGCAATAAATCTATTATCGAAACTGTATTGCTTTAACCGGTTTAATTTTTTTAACGAGCAATGTGGGAATTATAAGTGTAGCAAAACAAATTAGTAATGTGCCTATGCAAATAGCTGCTACCTGCCACCAAACCACCTCGGCGTGAGCCTGGCTCATGTAATATGCATTTTCATCCAATTTTATGAACCCGGTTTTTTCCTGCAGCCAACAAATACCCAAGCCAAATAATGCTCCAATAAAAATACCGGTAACAGCTATATAAGAAGTATTATATAAAAAAATCTGTTGTACATTCCAATCGCTGGCACCAATAGCTTTTAAAATACCCGTCATCCTTGTTCTTTCAATTACCAATATTATCAGGCAGGTTATAAGATTTAATACTGCAATAACAATCATTATAGACAGCAGGACATTTTTATTTTTTTCCTGTAATGCAAGCCAGTCAAAAATATTAGGGTAAGTTTCTTTTATGGTTTTGCTATGCCAGGTATAGGGTAACACATTCAAGGGATAAATAATTTTATTTACTTCGTCTGTTTGCAGGTAGTCGTGTAAAAAAATTTCGTAGCCACCAATTTGGTCAGGTGCCCAGTCATTTAGTCTTCTTATCAGATTAATATCACAAATGCCAAAGTATTTGTCGTAATCTTCAATAGATGTTTTATAAATACCAGAAACTTTTAATTTTCTCTTCCTGGCTTTTTCTATTCCTCTGCTGTCAATAAAAACAACAAAAACGGTATCATTTAAAGATAAGCCTAATTGATTGGCTGTATAGGCAGAAAATACCACTTCATTGCTGTATCCACTGTCCCTGGTATTCATCCATCTACCTTCTGTTAAAAGATTATTCATCCGGCTAAAATCAAATGAAGAATCAATGCCTTTTAAGAGTACACTTTCAATTTCGTTTTTAAATTTTATTATAGATGATTTGGTGGCATACCTTTCCACACTTTTAATTTGAGGTATTTTTTTCAAATTATATTCAACAGTATCGTTTTGTGTTATGGGGGGCTCTTCTGCCGTAGTAACTTTATTTTCCAAATCCTGCTGTACCCTGATATGTCCCCAAAGGCTGAATACTTTATTACTGATTACCTGTTGAAAACCGTTTACAAAACTAATGGCAACAATCATTACAGCCACACTGATGGCGGTTGCAGCTACTGCCAGCCGTATAATAAAACGGGAAAAAGTTTTTTCCCTGTTAAAGGCAATTCTTTTAGCTATAAAAACCGATATATTCAAATGGCATACTTTTGGTATCTTACAAATGTATTTTATTTAAACGTAAAGATTACAGATAACATGATAAAAGTTCAGTCTTGCAATGCGGTACAAGAGGGCGATGCAACAATGTCGAGAGAATTAAAAAAGCCAGGGCAAAAATTATTTTTATTTTTTATTTCGATTTTGTTTTTTGTTCGAACATTTGCCCAATTACCCGATGCTGTATATAAATCAAACATTCTGTGCGTACGTTTTCATCCTTACGGCGATCAAACTGGTATACCCATTTACACATTAAACGGTGGCGACCAGTTAGAATTAAATTTTGATGACCTTGATGGCAATGTGAAGAGTTATTATTATAGTTTTCAGTTGTGCGATTATAACTGGAAACCGGTGGATATAAGCCCGTTTATGTACATTAAAGGATTTACTCAGCAACGAATAACCACCAATCGGTACTCATCTATTGCATTCACAAAATACACACACTACCAGGCAATACTGCCCGATAGAAGTACAACCATTACCATGTCGGGTAATTATATTTTAAAAGTTTTTTTAAATGGCGATACATCACAATTGGCTTTTACAAAACGACTTTTAGTATTGGAACAAAAAGCCAGTATTGCTGCAAAAGTAATACAGCCTTTTACACCACAATATTTTAATACGCACCAAAAAATTCAGTTTAACGCAAATATTACAGGCCTAAATACTTTTAGTGCAGCACAACAAATTAAAGTGGTTATTTTACAAAACAATCGCTGGGATAATGCTTTAAAAGATATTGCGCCAACATTTGTACGGGGCAGTTCTTTAGAGTATAACACAGAGAACAATT
>JAYSTT010000396.1:0-18041 GCA_043719495.1 Ferruginibacter sp.
ATGGTTTAATTACCAATTGTGGCAAAGCGCATTTAGAAGGTTTTGGTGGCGAGGAGGGCGTAAGAAAAGGAAAAGGGGAATTATATGAGTATTTAAAAACCAACAATGGCGCTGCATTTATTATGAAGGATTATGATTACCTGGCAGAAATGAGCAAAGGCATACCAACTATTGTTACTTATGGAACTTTTGATGCGGCAATAACAGGTAAAGCAAAAAGCAGTATCGGTTTTTTAGAAGTTGCCATTACCAAAGGTGCTTCTATAAATTTAATAAAAACCCAACTGGTGGGTGATTATAATTTACCTAATGTGTTAGCTGCAATAACAGTGGGTAAATATTTTAAGGTACCTGATGAAAAAATAAAATCAGCATTAGAAAGTTATACCCCATCTAACAGCCGGTCACAATTAATAGAGGCGGGCAGCAACAAAATTATATTAGATGCTTATAATGCTAACCCAACCAGCATGAAGGCTGCTATTGAAAACTTTGCAAAAATGGAAGGCAGTGAAAAAATTTTATTGCTGGGTGGTATGATGGAACTGGGAAAAGAAAGTTTGCAGGAACATGAGGCAATAATTGCAGTGATTGATAACTTTAAATGGAAAGCTGTTGTTTTAGTTGGTGGCGATTACTATAAAATAAAACACCAATATATAAATTTTGAAAATGCCTCAAAGGCAAAAGAATGGTTTATTCAGCAACAGTTTAAAAACTCTCTAATTTTAATTAAAGGCAGCAGAAGCATGCAAATGGAAAAAGTCTTAGATTAACTTTAACCATCTCCCTTATTTTAAAAAGTATAACGAATACCAAAGCCTCCCCAATTGCCGGTAAAACCCCTGCCAGTACCAAATTCAAAATATGGTTGCCAATCCAGAGATAAGTTTAAAGGAGCATTATTTATTTTATAGTCCAAGCCCAAAACACCATCAATACCTGCCCAGCTTCCTCCACCATTTTTTGTATTATAAAAACCTACATGAGCACCGGGGCCAACATACCACTTTAAACCTGGAGCACCATTAATATCATAATGCAGTTCATACAGGCCTGTAATTCTTGTACCTCTATTCCAGAAAAATCCTATGCCTTCCAATGCAGCATTCTCTTTTACAAAATGTTTTAATGTAATTCCTGCACCATCTAAAAATTTTACTCCCAGTGCTGTTGTATATGTTCTGCCTTTACTTTGTGAAAAAACAGATAATGAAAAAAGTAAAAATGTTACAATGCATAAGGCCATCTTTTGTTTCATCTTGCAGTTGTTTATCAGGTTAAATATTTTGTTTGCAGTGCTCAAACAATAATTATACCAACTATTTACAGTTTATTACAGTTATTTCAATAATCCATAAACATCTTTGTAAAATTTTAGTTTATCAATTACATCTGTTTCAACTGTAATATAAATAACGTGCTCATAACTTTAACATATAATTTAAGAGATTTTGAAAATCATAAATCCAAAAAGGAAAGACTATTATTTTTTTAAAAGTGTTATAAGTTTTATTCCCCTTTAATTCTTTGTAACATTACTTCGTCATATTTATCTATTAAAATTAGAATGGCGACTACATCAACGTAGGAAATATTAAATGTTACAATCTTTTTCGACAAACCCTCTCATTCATTCTTTAATAATTAAATATAATTGCTTTTTCATTGCGCTATATATGTCAATGCAAGTTTATCCAGGTATTTTTTACATTTGATTGAAATACTATTTCCGCTTCTAGTCAGCTTTCTTTGCCTGATATGCAACTGTCTTCATTTCAGAAGTATCTATCTGCTGCCAGGCTAAATTCAATGCTTTTGCATAAAATTGCTCAAATTGCTGAGCTAATTGATTATACAGCTAATTATTACGTTAGGCTGATAAAAGCAAAATAAACATCAGAAACAAAAAAATCCTTCTTATACAGAAAGATTTTTCCCAGCGGAGACTAAGGGATTCGAACCCTTGATAGAGTTTCCCCTATACACACTTTCCAGGCGTGCTCCTTCAACCACTCGGACAAGTCTCCTATTTTTAAAGGAGGGCAAAAATACAGTATCGGGCTTTATATGCCGAATATATTTTGGGCATTTGTGGTTGTTATGGTTGCAACTTCTTCAATGGACATCTTTTTTACCTGAGCTAGTTTTTCAACAATATACTTTAAGTAACTGCTTTCATTTCGCTTACCTCTAAAAGGCACAGGAGTCAAATAAGGTGCGTCTGTTTCTACAACCAGGTATTTTATATCAATCTTTTCAATTATCTCTGCAAGTCCCGAATTTTTGTAAGTAAGTACCCCGCCAATACCTAAATAAAATCCCATTTCAATAATCTTAATTGCTTCTTCATAATTACCACTAAAACAATGAAAAATACCGTGAGCCCCTTTTTGTACATATTCTTTTACAACCGCAATAGTTTCAGGCATAGCATTACGTGTATGAATAACCAAGGGCAATTTATATTGCAACGATAAATCAATTTGTTTTCTAAAGGAGTCATACTGATGGGTTGTAAATGTTGTATCCCAGTAAAAATCAAGCCCTATCTCCCCCACTGCAGCAAATTTCCTTTTTGATAGCCATTCCTCAACAAGTTCAAGTTCATTTATATAATTTTCTTTTACAGAACAGGGGTGCAGGCCCATCATTGCAATACATTGACCAGGGTAATTTTCTTGCAGCATAATCATTTGATTGTGCGTTGTACTATCGATTGCAGGTAAATAAAATTTATCCACGCTTTCGCTTGTTGCTCTTGATATTACATCTTTAATATCAAGAGTAAATTCGTTTGAATAAAGGTGGCAATGTGTATCAAGTAAATTCATTTTTTGTATTTGAAATACAAAAATCACTAAAAAAAAATTAACAGGGCTTTAAACTATGTTATGCAATCAAAGTCTTAAACAGGTATTTATTATTCACCTTTATTTTAAAAAAAAATTATGAAAACAACTATTAAACTCAGTACATGGCTCACAGCTTTTGCTGTAATTGGAGCCCTTACACTTACCAGCTGTAAAAAAGAAACCAGCGTAAGTAATGTAATTGAAGACAACCCTGCCGAAGTAGCCGCAACAGTAAATGCTGTTACTGAGGATGCTCAAACTGAAGAACAATTTGATGATGTATTTAACATTACTGCCAGTATTAATGCTGAAGATGCTGGAGAAGATTTAGGAATGGGGGCCAATGTATCTGGTTTGGCCGAACCCGGGGTGAGGCTTACACCAGCCACTCCACGTTGCTTTACGGTTACTGTAGTGCCCAACCAGCCTGGTGTATTTCCTAAAACAGTTACCATTGATTTTGGAACTGGCTGCTTAGGCCGCGATGGAAAATACCGCAAAGGCAAAATTGTAACTATTTACACCAACAGGATGTTAGTGCCCGGAGCTAAAATAAGCACCACATTTGTTGATTATTATGTAGATAGTTTTAAAATTGAAGGCACACATATTACTGAAAACACCAGCACATCTAATATGCAGGGATTAAAAATTAGTGTTATAGATGGCAAGATTTTGAACACTAATAATGGTAATTGGCGCAAATGGAACAGCACCAAAAACGTATTACAAATTGAAGGAAATGGTACTCCAAACTTTCCTTTAGACGATGTTTACAAAATTACAGGTGGTGCAAGGGGTTCCAACTCTTTCGGGCACAACTGGGCATCAGTCATTGTTGAGCCATTGATAAAAAAATTCACTTGCCGCTGGATTGTAAAAGGCACTGTACACCTGGTTAGAGATGGCAGGGAAGCCTTACTTGACTATGGAAATGGCAATTGTGATAATGAAGCAATCATCTATATTAATGGGGTTGGGCATAGAATTACTTTATAATATAAAAAAAATATTGCTTTTTTGAAAACAAGGTTGTACATTTATCCTAGTTTTCATAGGGTACGGATTAAAAACGGGCCAGGGTTTCTACCCAGGCCCAATTTTTTTTAAACAATTGGTAATTTAAAAATCCCCGATTCCGTTCAATTTTTTATTAGCTACAATTCTATTTTATTAAACGTAAAACCAAGTCTGGTAAAGTATTCCAGCAATTTAGGCAACGCATAACTCATTCTTTCGTTTGCCTTTTCGCTATCATGGAATACCACGATACAACCCGGGTAAATTTTGGCTTTTATCTGCAGAAAACATTTTTGAGGGGTAAGTGTAGAAACCCAATCGCCTGCCAGAACCGACCACATTATGGTTTTAAGTTTGAGGTTTGAATTTTGTATTTTGTGAATCTGTGATTTTTTTATTCTACCATATGGTGGACGGAATAAATTAGAGTTAATATATTTTCCTGCCTCTTTAATATCATCAACATAATTTTCATCATCAGTTTGCCAGCCATTAATATGATGCATTGTGTGATTACCAATTGCATGACCATCGTCAATTACTTTCTTATATATTTCCGGATATTTCTTTACATTATCCCCAATACAAAAAAAAGTGGCTTTGGCATTATATCTTTTTAATTCCTCCAATACAAATGCTGTAATTTCCGGATGCGGCCCATCGTCAAAACTCAGGTAAATTATTTTTTCCTTGGTTTTAATATCCCATACAGATCCCGGATAAAGTGCACGTAACCACCATGGCGTGGTTATAAAGAATAAATCTTTTTTAAAAAAATTAGCTTTAGATTCTCTCCAAAAATGTGGGGCAACAATATTCATTAGTCAAATTTACATTCAAATTAGTTAAAAATTAAATGCAACTGCTTGATTTTGAGCATAACTAAAGTAATTTTTCAAACAATTTTAAGGCAAAATCTACGTTTTATTTAATAGAATCCGTCCCAAAATCTATAGTAGTTATTAAAACTATACCTATGAAAACTAAAAGTCTATTAGCCTATACGGCAATTGCAATTTTATGCTTCGGCTTAAATGCCTGCAAAAAAGAAAATAGTATCACCCCTATTACTTTAGCTGAACAGGAAACAACTTTTGAATTAAGTACCGGCCAGGCTGTAGCTGATAATATTACAGAAGATGCCAACAGTGTATTTATGGAAGCAGCAGCTAATAAAAATTTGCTGGGCAATAATTCTCAAACAGTTATTACAACAAACAGTTTAACCTGTGCCAGTATTTCGGTAACCCCTGCAACTGGTTTTCCCAAAACCATAATAATTGATTTTGGCAATGGTTGTAATTCAATAAACGGTATTACACGTAAAGGGAAAATAAATGTATTGCTTTCCGATTCGGTTAGAAAGCCCGGGGCTACTGCTGTAATAAGTTTTATTAATTACATTGTAAATGGTTTTAAAAAGGAAGGTACCATTACCTGGACCAATACCAGTACTGTAAATACAAAAGGCTGGCAGCGTAAAGTGGAAAATGGAAAAATAACTGCACCTGATGGAAGATTCTGGTTACATAATGGCACAAGAGATGCTGTACAAATAGCGGGTGCAAATACTCCCAATACTTTATTGGATGACATATTTTTAATTACCGGTAATCATACTGTAACTAATGCTGCAGGTAAAACACGAGATTGTTTTATAACTGAAGCTTTACAAAAGAAAACTATTTGTGACAATATTGGTACAGGAAAACTTAAAGTAGAGGGAGACAACCATATTGCAATTATAGACTTTGGCAATGGTGATTGCGATAAATTAGCAACCATCTCTATTGATGGCCAAACTCCAAGAACAATAGTATTACGATAAAAGTTCTAGTGATTGATATTTTGTAACCGTTCCTGAATAAAATCAGGAGCGGTTTTTTAATAGCATTAAACTTTATTTATCAGTTATAGCCAAACAACCCTAAAACAAATCTTTAGTTTTTATTATGAAAACAAAACAACTTTTAACCCTATTCACAATTACCCTTTTTGTTTTTGCTATAAGCTCATGCAAAAAAAATAATGAGTCAGATACAGAAGAAATTGAAACTACTTTTGAATTAAGCAGTAGCCAGGCAGTTACAGACAATCTTACCCAGCATGCAGAAGTTGTAATGGAACAAGCCGCAGCAAGAAATAATTTATTTGGCTCCACACAATCCGGTACTACTACCCTCACCAATAACTGGCTTCCCCCTGTGTAATTATTACTGTAACAGGTTAATTTTCCTGCCAAAAATATTAAAATTGATTTTGGAGATGGTACCTGCAATAATTTAGCTACCATTTCAATTAATGGAAGAACAGCAAGAACTATCATTTTAAGATAACAATATTAATTCCCTATTATCAAAGCTGTTTCATTTTTTGAAGCTGCTTTTTTATGCAGCTGTAATTTCTAACTTATCTTTGCCGGCTATGAGTAAAGTAAGAGTAAGATTTGCACCGAGCCCCACAGGAGGTTTACATTTAGGCGGAGTACGTACGGTTTTATATAATTATTTATTTGCAAAAAATAAAGGCGGCGATTTTATTGTTCGGGTTGAAGATACCGATCAATCCAGATTTGTATCGGGTGCAGAACAATATATTTTTGATTGTTTGAAATGGTGTGGTATTGAACCTGACGAAAGCCCGTTGCATGGCGGGGCATATGGCCCTTACCGCCAAAGTGAAAGAAAAGAACAGGGTATTTATCAACAATATGCTGATAAACTTATTAAAGACGGATATGCCTATTATGCATTTGATACGCCTGAAGAATTAGAAAAGATGCGTATAGATTTTAAAACAGCAGAAAATCCTTCTCCCCAATACGACCATCATATACGTATGAAGATGAAAAATTCTTTAACGTTAACAGCAAATGAAGTAAATAATTTACTGGCCGCAGGCACACGGTATGTTATTAGAATTAAAATGCCTGAAAATGAAATAGTTTCATTCATCGATGTGATACGTGGCGAAATAAAAAATGAAACCAGTTTGGTTGATGATAAAGTTTTATTAAAAGCTGATGGAATGCCCACCTATCACCTTGCTGTTGTTGTAGATGATTATTTAATGAAAATTACGCATGCATTTAGAGGAGAGGAATGGTTGCCCAGCGCCCCGGTGCATGTGTTACTTTGGAAATATTTATTTGGCTTGGATAAAATGCCCGAGTGGGCTCATCTCCCTTTAATACTTGGCCCGAGCGGTAAGCTGAGTAAAAGAGATGGTGCTAAATATGGCTTTCCGGTTTTTGCTATGAACTGGTACGATCTAAAAACAAATGAATTAACTGAGGGTTTTAAAGAAAAAGGGTTTTTACCGGAGGCATTTATAAACTTACTGGCAGTATTAGGCTGGAACGCAGGAACAGAACAGGAACTATTTACCAAAGAAGAAATGGTTGAAAAATTCAGTATTGACAGAGTTCACAGTGCTGGAGCAAAATTTGATTATGAAAAAGCAAAATGGTTTAATCATGAATGGATTAAAAAGTTTAGTGTTAAAAGTTTAACGTTTAAGGTTAAAGATGTTTTGCAGGAAAAAGAAATAACAGTAAATGATGATGATTATTTAGATAAAGTAATTGTACTGATAAAGGATCGCTGTACTTTACTTACAGATTTTTATGAACAGGGGAAATTCTTTTTCATTACCCCATCCACTTACGATGAGGCCAGCGTAAAACCAAAGTGGGATGAAGCCAAAGCAGCGTATTTTAATTTATTTACAGAAAAAATAACTGGCATTAAAAACTGGGAAATCAGTTCTTTGGAAAATCTATTTAAAGAGCTGGCCACTGAAAAAAATATTAAAGTTGGCGAATTGCAAATGATGTTCCGGGTTATGCTGGTGGGCAGTAAAATAGGACCCGGCGTTTTTATTATTGCTGAAACTATTGGTAAAGCAGAAACAATAAAAAGAATTAAAAATGCTTTAAAAGTATTTTAAGAATCATCCCTGCTTTTCCATCATATTTACTACAGCAGTAAAACCTGTTTTGTAAGCACCTTCAATTAAAGCTACATCTTCGGCTGCCAGTTTTATAATACCAGTTGTATTATCCATAGAATGCTGTGCTGTTCTAATACCGGGGATAACTGTACTTACTCCATCATTGCTTAAAATATAACTTAGCGCCAGTGCAGTTTTACTGATATTATATTTAGTACACAGGGGCCAAATTTTTTCTTCCAATATTTTTAAAGCGCTATTCAGAATTTCTTTATTAAAACGGAAACTGCGATGATCATCAGAAGTAAAATTAGTCTCGGCGGAAAATTTTCCGGTTAACAAACCAAACTGCAATGGCATTCTGGCAATTACGCCATATCCTTTTTCCATTGTTCTTTTTATAAGATGTAGTACCCGTTGATTAATAATATTATAAACGAGCTGAAATCCATCTCCCGAATTATTACTCATTAAATAGTCTGCTTCGGGTTCGGGGTAAAAAGTATTAAGTGATAAACCCCAATACCTTATTTTACCCTGTTGCTTTAACAATTCCATTGCCTCCCCGCATTGTTCTTTTTCAAAATGCTGCATACGTGCAGAATGCAACTGGTAGTAATCAATAGTATCTCTTTGTAATCTTTTTAAACTGGCTTCGCATGCCTTAATAATATATTCTTTGCTATAATCCAGCTGAATAGTTTCATTAATATTTCTATGGCCCACTTTTGTTGCCATGATTATTTCCTTATTATTGCCAAGCTGTTTACCCAATAAATTTTCTGAATGACCCAGGCCATAAAAATCTGCCGTATCAAAAAAATTAATCCCACAATCTAAAGATTTATGAATGGCAGCAATAGAAGTATTATCATCGGCCCTGCCCCAGCCAATAGGCGTATTACCCACCATAGCATTACCACCAATGGCCCAGGCACCAAAACCTATCTCGCTCACCATTAAATCAGTATTGCCAAATTTTCTGTATCGCATAATTAAATGTTGAATGCTTAAATTTACTAAATAGATTTACTTTTACAACATCTTATAAAAATGAATACAGAAAAACAACGCCCCATACGAGTTTTGGTTGCAAAAGTTGGCCTGGATGGCCATGACCGTGGTGCCAAAGTAATTGCCACCGCATTACGGGATGCAGGTATGGAAGTAATTTATACCGGCTTGCGTCAAACACCCGAAATGGTAGTGAATGCTGCTTTGCAGGAAGATGTGGATGCAATTGGTATCAGCATATTAAGTGGTGCACACAATACTGTTTTTCCAAAAGTTATTGCATTGATGAAAGCAAAAGAAATGAATGATGTGTTGCTAACCGGTGGTGGCATAATTCCTGAAGATGATATGAAAGTATTAAATGAAATGGGGGTAGGAAAATTATTTGCACCCGGTACCAATACCCATGAAATTGCTGATTATATTAAGGAATGGGTAAAAGTTAATAGAAATTTTTAAATTCCTAAGACTACCAAATATGTACACTACTATTTTAACTTCATTAGAGAATGGCATCTTTACCATAACTATCAACCGCCCTGATAAATTAAATGCTTTAAACAAACAGGTGTTTACCGATTTGGATGCTGCTGTTGATGAAGTATATAGCAATGCTGAAATTAAAACAGCTATTATTACCGGTGCCGGACCAAAAGCATTTGTAGCCGGTGCAGATATTACAGAATTTGCCAGTTTAAATAAAGAAGAAGCAATGGAACTGGCCAAACGTGGGCAGCTTGTTTTTTTTAAAATTGAGAATAGTAAAAAACCAATTGTTGCCGCAGTTAATGGTTTTGCATTAGGTGGTGGTTGCGAATTAACCATGGCCTGCCATTTTAGATTATGCAGCGAAAATGCAAAGTTTGGTCAACCGGAAGTTAATCTTGGATTAATACCCGGCTACGGTGGTACGCAACGTTTAACTCAGTTAGTGGGCAAAGGGAAAAGTATGGAGCTGCAAATGACGGCTCATTTAATTGATGCTAACGAAGCACTGCAACTGGGTTTGGTAAACCATGTAACTACAGCCGAAAGTTTATTAGAAAGAACAAAAGATATTTTAAATGTTATTATGGGTAAAGCACCAATAGCTGTCAGTAAAATAATTGAATGTGTAAATGTGGCTGCCTTAAGCGATAGCTCTTTTAACAATGGTAAAAGTGGTTATGCAAAAGAAATTGAAGCTTTTGGCGATTGCTTTATTACTGATGATATGAAAGAAGGCACTGCAGCCTTTTTAGAAAAACGTAAAGCAAATTTTACGGGAAAGTAAAAGCTTATTCAAACCCATTTTTAAAAATAATTGTTTGACCCTTTTTTAAATTTACAGAAGCTATTTCATTTTCTACCCTAATACTATTTTTATTTACGCCTGCTGTAATCAAGGTTTTAAAGGGAAGTTTTAAAGCCATTATCCCGCCTTGCTCCGCAGTAACTTTCACTTCAGTTATTACTCCGTTTTCTTTTTTGGCACTTACTAAAAAAGCGCCTTCTGCTCTCAATGTATTAAATGAAACATCTTTCCATAAAGCTGGTATTGCCGGAAAAACTTCGATATACCCATTATGGCTTTGCAATAATAATTCATGTACACCCTGTGCAAAAGCAAAATTTCCTTCCAGCGTAAATGGCCGGTAGGTAAAATCAGAATATTGCCCGCCTTTCTGATCGCCATTAAGATGAAAACTATTTATTGAACAAAAATTTGTTGCAAATTTTTGCAGCATGCTTACAGCACTATCAGGTTCTTTTGCTCTTGCGTAAATTGAGGCTGCCCAACTGAAGGAATAACCACACCATAGTCTTGTTCCCTTTTTTTCTATCCATCTCAGTGAGTTATTAATTATTTTTTTTTGATCATCGTCGTCAGGATTTAATAACCCCATTGGATGTATTGCCATATAGGGAGACATATGGCGGTGTGATTCATCTAGATTTTGTCCGGGTGCAACGGTGAGGCCTGTTTCGTTGGTATCAAATACTTTATTCAATTCATCAAAATTGTCTTTAACTATTTTTGGCGGTCTAAACCCGTAAATTATACTTGCCAAGTTCTCTAACTCGGGTTCAAGCGAAAGAATTAGAGCTTTATCATAATTAGTCATTTCTTTAAACCATGCTTTAATTGAATTATCGTTAAACTCAGGACTTGAACTCAATGAAATAAAACCAGAGTCTTCCTTATTTTTTTTAATATAGGAATTAAGAAAACGATGTACATCAAATAAATACTCCTCCGCTTTTATTGCAAATTTTTTATCCATGCTATATCTCGCCTGCCAGTAAAAATGCTGCGCCAGCCATGCTGCTGTTGTAGGGCTCATAGAATACTGTATCCAACCACCCATTGGTTTACCACTGATAGTTGTAACACCTGGAACATTCAATCCATCTTTTTCAAAATAGTGTTTTGTCCATCGTTTGTTTTCTTCTTTTACTTTCCAAAGCCAGTTGGTGTAAGATGCCGTTAAATCAAGATGATTACCTGTGTAGCCTGGCCAGTAACTGAGTTGCGTATTCAGGTCGTGATGATAATCTCCTTTCCATGGTGGCAGATTTCCGTTATCTGCTGTCCAGATAGCTTGTAAAGAAATAGGCGGCGTATTGCTTCTTGCCACACAGGCAAACTTGTACATTTCTAAATAGTACTGGCGTTCCAGTAATTTATCAGGTAATGATATTGCAGAACGGCTCCAGTAATCATTCCACCATTTTAAATGCGAAGGCCAGTTGGTTGGTTCAGTAAGATTTAAATTTAATGGGGTAAGCCTGGCTGGTTTATTATTCGTTATGGTCCATTGTCCAATGATATGATTAGAAATTTTTTGCCAGCTTATCAGCACTTCATAATAATTATTACTCCATACAGGCTGATGATAAAGGATACTATTTTTCGTTTTTGTTATACTTCCTTTTGGATAGCCCAATCTTTCCAGCCCTTGTCCTTCCACACTATTTCCTGCGCCCCCCGTTTTACCTGAATTATAATTTGGAATCATTAGTTCAGGAATCATTTCTTCCTTAATATTTTCAAAACCAAAATAACCAACCTGGTTTACGGCATGAATATAATTATTGAATACTACGCCATTTTTAAATTTTATTTTGCTTAAACCTGTTTTAATATCCAATAAATTAGAAATAACTTTTCCCAGTTTCTTTATATCAAACTCTATTGCTGCTCCGGGTATTTTTGTTGGTGCTGCATATTTTTCATAAGGCTCATCGCCTATTTTTTGTACTGAATCGTATTGATTCAATTTTACTTTTTCTGCAACCCAACCGAATTTTAGTTTATCAATCTCCGGCATTGGCCGATCATCCCATAAATCAACCCGGTCTAACGATATTCTAAGCTTATCTCCTTTTTGCCAGATCAATGCGCCCAGCCATCCATTACCCAAAGGCATAGCCTCATCCCAGCGTTTTGCCAGTGAATCAAATTGCAAATTATGTTCGGGTTTGGGTTGAGCAAATACTGTTGAGCAACAAATCATCCAATAAATAATAAACAGTTTTTTCATTTGTAATTTTTAATTCGGTTTTGGCACTTTCTTTTCAGTGGTATCGCTTACAAGCAGGGGAACTCTATAGCCTCCCGTATCAATCATTGTTTTTGGAAATGCTTTTTTAAGATTGCTCCATTCACCAGGGGATATGGATGTTTGATAAAGATAAATCTGTTGAATATTTTTCAACTCTTTTAATTGCTCAATCCCCTGTGCAGTTACTTTTGTACCCACCAGGTTGAGGTATTGTAATTGTACAAGGTTTTTTAATTGTTGCAATCCCCTATCTGATATTAATGTTTTTTCAAGAGATAAACGGGTAAGGGATGTAAGCTTTGCTATTTCCTCCAGGGTTTCATCTGTTGTTTTTGAGCTCCCCAATTTCAGCCATACCAGTTGTTTCTTCAATGGTTGCAATAACAAAATGTCTTTTTTAGTAAATGAATCAACCGCTACAAAATTCGCTGATAAGTAATTACTGTTTTGTGCAACGGGCATTACTGCAACGCCTCTATCCATAAGTTTTTTAATAGCTGCAAGCTCTGCTTTCTCCACTGTTTTTTCCGGTACATCTAACAGCGTAATTTCTTCCTTAATTTCCGTTGACTGCAAAGCCACTAACAGGGGTTTTATTTTTTCAGTTTGTGAAAATGCATTTACTTTTTTATTAAAATCGGCACCGCTTGTTACCCACCAGTGAAGCAAATCAATATCCTGCTTGCTTAATTGTGGTTTCTCTTTAGGCGGCATATGATCTTTACTTTCCTTTGATAATAAAATTCTTTTTATCAGATCACTCTCGTCTGCTTTTCCTGCTACAATTATTTTACCATCTTTCCCTCCTTTTAAAATAAAATCGGGCAGATCCAATCTCAGTTTTCCTTTTTGTTTATTAGCTCCATGGCATCCGTAACATTTGGATTCAAGGATTGGCTTTACAATATCATTATACACAACGGCCTCTTGTATATTTGGAATTGGTTTTCTTTTTGCTTCTGTAGTATTTTCATTGTCTGATGAAAATACTTTGGTAAGATAATCGGATCCATGAGTAATAGATCCTCCCAAATGCCCGGTGATGATAATGAGCAAAGCCATCAACGCCATTACATATTTTATTTGCTTGTTATTTTTTTTATTTAAGTACCAGGCAAAAAGAGAAATAACAGCCACGGTAATTCCAAACCACTGGTGCTTAAAAATAAGTGCTTCATCATAATCATCTGTATTGGACAAAAGAAATCCACTGATGCAGGATGCAATGGCAAACAACGTCCCCCAGAATAAGGTAATACCAACCGCTGCATTTAATGATTTAAATTTTTCTTTCCTGCTCATTAATTGAAATAATACTGCAAGTAACAATATTCCAATAGGCAAATGAACCAGCACCGGGTGAAACCTGCCAATAAATTCGGGAATACTGAATAAGTAAATTGCCATTCTTTTTTAGATAATAAATAATCAGGAATATCTTTTTCTAAGCAGGTTCATCATGTGTATATTAATAGCCCACTGATCGCTTAATGGTTGCCTGGTGTAAGCCATGGTAGGCATATAATCCGGAGGACCAAACTCAGTAAGAAAGGTCATTCGTTCTCCGTTTTTCTTTTTTCTTTCTACTACTTTATCCCACCATTCAAAATGTTGCTTCACTGCATTTTCCCATTCAGGTGCACGGGGATCATTTACCTGTGGCCCTTCTGCATGGCCAATTCTTGCATGTATATGATCGGTTTTTTCTAAAGCAAGAGCTACTGTTTCTTTTTGATCTGCCAATAAACTTTCGTGCACATTGCACCAATGCGATATGTCTAAGGTTAATCTTAACTCCGGAAATTTTTCTACAAATTGCCTGGTAACATGTGCTGCAAATAACATTCGTCCTCTATGCGTTTCATGACAAATTAATATACCTGTTTCTTTTGCCAGTGCATTAGTATGTTCAATAAATTTTTTATTTTCATCAAAACTAAAATGATCCCTGCCCGAATGGTTGTTGATATATAATGGGCGCTGAATATTTTGTTTGGCAGCAGCATCAATCATTTTTTTATAAAAATCCAGGTGTTGCTGCGGATTAGTTTGCGATCCTCCGCATAAGAATCCAATTTCAAGACCATGTGTTTTTAATGCAGCAAACATTTCTTCCTGTAACTTTTTATTATCTGTGGGCCACCATAATTCCACACCATCATATCCTTCTTTTTTTACTTTGGCACAAAATGCATCCATCGTTCCATCAAAACCCCAGTTGGTGGCCATTATTTTTAATTCATAATTTTTATTCATGGTAAAAGATGGTTTGTTGGTTAATGAAAAAGTTTCCAGTGAGGATAAAAATAAAGCGGCAGAGCCCGCTGCGGTAGTTTTAATAAATTTTCTCCGGTCCTGTTTCATATTATTTTTCAGCTGATATTTTTAGGCAATTATGTCTGTTATTATTTTTCCACTTACATCTGTTAAACGAAATGGCCTACCCTGCGATTGGTAAGTGAATTTTTCATGATCAAAACCCAATTGATTTAATATAGTAGCCTGAATATCGAATGCTTCCGTTTTTCCGCTTACAATATCGTAACCAATTTCATCAGTTTCGCCATAAGAAGTTCCTCCTTTAATTCCGCCGCCAGCCATCCACATACTGAATGCAGCCGCATGATGGTCTCTTCCTTTAAAAGGCATTTGTTTTCCTTCACGGTTTTCCTGCATAGGAGTTCTTCCAAACTCTGCTCCCCAAATCACGAGGGTTTCATCCAGCAAACCTCTTTGTTTTAAATCCAGCAGTAAAGCGGTGATGGGCCGGTCAACTTTTCGGCATTTATTTACCAACCCAATGTCAACTGCATTACCTGCTGAGTCTCCATGGGCATCCCATCCCCAGTCAAATAACTGTACAAAACGAACACCTTTTTCCACTAACTTTCTTGCCAATAAAACATTGTTTGCAAAACTTGCTTTGCCGGGTTCGGTTCCATACATCTCGTGAATATATTTCGGTTCATCATTTATATTCATTACCTCCGGAACAGATATTTGCATCTTATACGCCATTTCATATTGTGCAATACGGGAAAGAATTTCCGGGTCTTTATATTCTTCGTACTCTTGTTGGTTTATTTTATTAATGGCATCAATAGACGCTTTGCGTAAATCTCTATCCATTCCGGCAGGATCTTTTATAAATAAAACCGGATCACCTTCGCCCCTGCATTGTACACCCTGGTAAACACTGGGCAAAAAACCACTGCCCCAAACACTTTTTCCAGCATCTGGATTATTGCCACCGGAAGTTAATACTACAAAGCCCGGTAAATTTTTATTCTCCGATCCCATGCCATAGGTTACCCATGAACCAATGCTTGGCCTGCCTAACCTTGCCGAACCGGTATGCATTAATAATTGTGCAGGTGCATGATTAAACTGATCGGTAGTTACAGCATTTAACATGGCAATCTCATCTGCTACTGTTGCTAAATGTGGTAAATTATCCGATAACCATAAACCACTTTTTCCATGTTGCCTGAAGTTTGCCTGTGGGCCCAACATTTTAGGAACGCCTCTTATGAAAGCAAACTTTTTTCCTTCCAGTAATGATTGCGGACAATCCTGTCCATCCAACTTTGCCAGTTCGGGTTTGTAACTAAACAATTCTAATTGAGACGGAGCACCTGCCATGTGTAAATAAATTACAGATTTGGCCCTGCCGGGAAACATGGGTGCTTTTGGCGCAAGAGGATTTGAAGCATCAAATAAATTTGCAGTTTCACTTATCGAATTACTGCCGCAATTACCTAGTAAAGAACCCAATGCCAATGCACCAAAACCCATGGCACTTTCTTTTAAAAAATGACGACGGGTATAATGCTGAAGCACTGAAAGCTCAGCTTCTTTTAATAATTTTTGATTATGCAATTCTTTCCGGGTCATAAAATATTTTTATTGTAAACATTTTAATACATCTAATTTTTATTTAACCATTCGTCTAAATTCAACATCGCATTTGCCACAACTACCAATGCTGCTGTTTCCGGATTATTATGTTTATCCAATACACCTATCATTTCACAAGCTGCTGTTTCGTCTTCTTTAAATTTACCAACCGACTTATTATATAAATCAACCAGGGCATTTAATTTTGTTTCAGCAATGGGTTTATACATCATTGCTTCATATCCTTTTTTAATTTGTTGATTAATTGCTGTTCCACCCATTTCCTGCATTTGGTAAGCAAAATATCTTGCCATTACCAGGTAGGTGGAATCGTTTAAAGTAGTTAATGCCTGTAATGGCGTGTTGGTTCTTATTCTTCTGGTAATACAAACTTCCCTGGCACCACCGTCAAAAGTAATCATAGCAGGATAGGGCGCCGTTCTTTTCCAGTAGGTATAAATAGCCCTTCTGAATTGATCTTCGCCTTCACTCATTTTCCATACATCTTCATTGTAAGGAGAACGCCAAATATCATCGGGTTGAAAAGGCATTACGCTGGGGCCATACATTTTCTTACTTAATAAATTACTTATTGCAAGCGCCTGATCTCTTAATTGCTCTGCTGACAATCTTACCCTTGAGCCTCTTGCATAGAATTTATTATTAGGATCTTTTTTTAATAGTTCTTCATTTACTTTAGATGACTGGCGGTAAGTAGCCGATAGTACCATCTCCTTTAGTAACTTTTTTACACTCCAGTTAAAATCATTCATCAATTGCCAGGATAAATGATCCAGTAACTCTTTATGTGTAGGAGCGATGCCCTGTGTTCCCAAATCTTCCAATGTTTCTGCTAAACCATAACCAAATAATTGTTCCCATAAACGATTCACCATTGTTCTGGCTACCAAAGGATTTTTTTTATCGGTTAACCACATGGCTAAACCTAACCTGTTCTTTGCTGCATTAGCGGGCAATGGATTCATAATATGTGGCACGTCAGGCAACACTTCATTACCTTTTACTAACCAGTTGCCCCTTACAAAAACATTACTCGTTCTATACTGCTCATTATTATTTTCAAACATGATGGGTGTAGCCTCCACTTTTGCCTGCATTAGATCATTAAAATGTTTATAGGCAGAATCAAAACCAGGTTTTTCTTTACCGGGAAAATTTTCACCAAACTGAAACCATTCAAACTGTACACCCGTTTCAT
Source organism: Ferruginibacter sp. (assembly GCA_043719495.1). Taxonomy (GTDB): domain Bacteria; phylum Bacteroidota; class Bacteroidia; order Chitinophagales; family Chitinophagaceae; genus Ferruginibacter. The sequence goes on from JAYSTT010000396.1 coordinate 17,502, forward strand.
CAGTTGTTTTTATTGCCGGGCTATAATATTTAAAATACAAAGTATGTTTCCCTTTCAAGGGAGAAAGTACTGCTGTTCCAATTTTCCATTGCGCTTTTGTGTTGGCGAGGGGAATAGTTTTTAATAATTGTCCATTCAAACTATCCAGATAAATAAACCATGTTCCGGAATTATGATTACTGGTATAACGGAACATCACCTGGTTCTTGTTATCCAAAGCAACATTCTTTAACCGGCAGGTACCATTGTTACGCAAACCGGCGTACCAACTGCTTATAAGTGCAGCATTTACAAACTGGTCGCATTGCAGAGAATTAATAGTAGGCTGCCATGTTTTAAGAAAAGTGTAATAGTTTTTACTTTCTTCTGCAGAGACATTTTTATTGAGCCAGTCAACCAATTGCATCAGTTTCAAACTATCCACAGTATTATATTGACGCAATACCGGGTATTCAGATTGTGTATCCTCATCACGGCTGTTATTAAAAAAAGCCATGAATTTATAATACTCCTCATGTTTAAATGGATCATAAGGATGAC
>JAYSTT010000397.1:0-3002 GCA_043719495.1 Ferruginibacter sp.
CCATTGTATAAATTTATCCAAAATGCTTTTTTCTCTTCATCAGATTGAAGGCCATTTTTTAAATCTTTGTAGGGTAAATTTTTTAATGCCAATGTTAAAGAATCTGTTGTTTCACCTGTTTTGGCTGCATAGATAAACTCCTGCGATAGTTGAACCAGTATATTGGAAGATTTTAAATTTTTCAACATAATAACAGGTTTTGTAGATGTTGCAATATCTTTTTTGGGTTCTTCAGTTTTTTGGGTAAGCCATTTAGTTAATTCAATTTCGTTTAAAGATGCAGCATCTGTTATAGCAATAATTTTTCCTGCAGCGTCAATTACAACTGTATAAGGATAAGATGGCGGTTGAAATAGTGCGGTAAACTTATTTTCAGTATCAGCAACAACCGGAAAAGGAAATGGTTTTCTTGCATCAATAAATTTGGAGAGCCTCGCTTCCGCCTCATTGGAAACTAGAATTATAGAAATTTTATTTTTAAATTTCGATTGTAAATCGTTTAAATGTGGCAACGCTTTTATGCAGGGTACACACCAGGTACCAAAAAAATCTATAATGGTAAGTTCGGTTCCTGAATTTTTTAAGGCGAAAGATGATGCAGAGGTATTTAGGATTTTGGTAAAATTAAAATCCGTAACAACATCACCCTTTTGATAAGCCTGTTGTGGAAAGGCTCCAAAAAATAAAAGGGAAAATATTAGCGTAAACAAAAATTTCATATTCGGAAACACAGTTTTACTTTTTATTTTAATGAATATACGTACATTCATAATTATAAGTTTGAGTAAACAAGATATTTTATGATACATATGCTTGAAAAAATTGCTACAACAGCAAAATACCTTCAGCAACAGGGAATACAACAGCCAACTGTGGCAATTGTTTTGGGTACAGGGCTTAGTGCTTTTGCAGATAAAATTGAAAACGCAATTACTATTCCTTATAGTGCTATTCCTGATTTTCCCGAAGCTACTGTGGAGTTTCACAAGGGTAACTTGCTTTACGGCAATGTTGGCAATACTAAAGTTATTGCTATGCAGGGCCGCTTTCATTATTATGAGGGCTACAGCATGAAGGAAATTACTTTTCCTATACGAGTAATGAAAGCACTGGGGGTTAAAAAACTATTCTTGAGTAATGCCGCAGGTGGCATGAATCCTGATTTTAAAAAAGGAGATTTAGTTATCATTAACGATCATATAAATCAGCAACCCGAAAATCCCTTACGTGGATTAAACGATGCTGCTTTTGGAAACCGCTTTGTAGATATGAGTTGCCCTTATAACACTGCCCTCAATGATGAAATTTTTTCTGCTGCACAAAAAATGAATATTGCTGTAAAAACGGGGGTGTATGTTTCGGTTGTAGGGCCTAATTTAGAAACCCGTGCCGAATACCGTCACCTAAGAAGTATTGGTGCAGATATGGTGGGCATGAGCACAGTACCGGAGGTAATTGTTGCTAATCATATTGAATTGCCCTGCGCTGCAATTTCTGTAATTACAGATGAATGTGATCCTGATAATTTAATGCCAGTTGATATTGCAGAAATAATTGCAGTGGCTGGTGCAGCAGATAAAAAACTGAGTGAATTGTTTTTTGAAGTAATTAAAAGTTAATTCAGTTGCGGGTCTATAGGAAAATTTACCATCATTTCATAATCGCCGCCTAAATGTTTAATACTTCCTTTCCATACTTCATCAGTAGTTGTATTGAAAACCAATTTTTTTGTAGCTTCAACAGTAAGCCAGCTTTTTTCTGTAAGCTCAATACTTAGTTGGCCATCACTCCAGCCACTGTATCCAATAAAAAATTTTATTTTATTCAGGTCAATGCTGTTGGTTTTTATTAACACAGTAACGGTTTCAAAATTACCACCCCAGTAAATATCAGTGCTTACTTTACAGGCATCAGGTATTAAATTGGGGTATTGATGCACAAAGTGAATAGTATTTGTTTGTACAGGGCCGCCGTAATAAACAGGTAACTGAAAGCCTTCAAAATTTTCAAGCAGCTCATCTAATGTTTGTTCAATTTGTTTATTAAGCACAAAACCAAAGCTGCCTTCCTCTTTATGATCGCATAAAAGAACAACGGTTCTTAAAAAATTGGGGTCTTTTAAAAAAGGATCTGCAATTAATAATATGCCTGGGGCTGGGTCAATCATGATTCTAAAATACTGTTTAAATTGTAAAATGTATACTCATTTTAAATATATTTTTATTTTCAAAATTGCTGGGGCTTTTCATTATACACTTAGCTAAACCTTAGTTAAATTTATAAATTGCGGGTTTTGGCATATTTTACACCCATTAACTGATTTATTTTTGTATTGATGAAGAAAATTTTCCCTGTTATAACCATACTGATTTTTCTGTCTTTGATGGGCCTGATTTTCTTTCAGTTTCTATGGATAAAAAGTGCCAGGGAAGCTAAAGATAAACAGGTGGAAGAAAATATAATAGTTGCAATGAGGGATGCAGGCGAAGCATTGTCGCAGGATAATAATTCTATTGTACCCTTTGGAAAAAAGAATGATATGCTTTTTCCAGGCGATAAATTACAGTATTTTAAACCCTCTGTAATGCAAAGGTTTACTAAGGAAGAAATTATAGCAATAATCCGAACTTCATTTAATAAAAATAACCTTAAAAATTATCTTTTTGAATTTGCAGTCATGGAAATTTCCATTACAGGCAAACAGTTACTAAGCGATAATTTTTATAACCTGTACCAGGATACATTGCAGAATAAAAATTATTTTATCCCATTATTTCCACCCAGTGGCAGCAATTACGAAAACATGGCAAATGAAGAACTGCTAAATGTAATTGTACCCAATCAAAAGACGATTATTTGGAGAGAGATGTTTTGGTTTATCATTGGTGCTATTCTTTTTACATTGATAATTACCACTGCTTTTTTTATTACGATAAGAACATTGCTAAAACAAAAAAAATTAAGTGAAATAAAATCTGATTTTATCAATAATATGACCCATG
>JAYSTT010000398.1:0-17931 GCA_043719495.1 Ferruginibacter sp.
GATGAAGTGATACAAGAGTTTACGCCTATACAAGCCACAGATGAAACCCCATTGGTGGTTACAATAAACAGTTTCTCTTATATAAAAACAGGTTATCCAAAAGATGAAACTGTAAACGGTGGTGGTTTTGTTTTTGATATGAGAGGTATTTTAAATCCCGGCAGGTTTGATGAATACAAAACACTGTCAGGCTTGGATAAATCTGTAAAAGATTTTTTAGAACAACAAACCAAGATGCCGGATTTTTTAAACAGTGTATACAGTATCATCGATATTTCGGTAGAGGATTATATTAATAGAGGCTTTGAACATTTGACCATCAACTTTGGTTGTACGGGTGGGCAACACAGAAGTGTGTATGCCGCCGAAGCAATTGCAAGGCATTTAAGAAATAAGTTTAAAGTGAAGATAAATTTAGAACATACAAATAAAGAAAATTGGAAAATAAAGCCCCCCCGCCCCTAAAGGGGAGCTTTGCCTTAAATTTGTTATTACTTTTTAAAAGAGCAGAAGAGTTAAGGAAATTTCCAACGCACGAAGAGGATATTATCTGGGGCTTTTTAAAAGGTAATCAATCAGGAGTAAGATTTAGAAGACAACACCCGTTATTATTTTATATAGCGGATTTTTATTGCCATCAAATAAAATTAGTGATTGAAATTGATGGCTCAGTGCATAACAAAGAAGAAGTAAAAATAAATGATGCAATCAGGCAAAAAGAAATTGAAGACCTTGGTATATCAGTATTGCGTTTCACAAACACACAAGTAAAAAACAATCCTGAACTAATATTGGAACAGATCAACAAAAAGATACAAGAACTAAAAGTTAGCAGAGAACAAGGCTCCCCTTTAGGGGCGGGGGGGCTCTTTGGGCTTCAAGCCATAATTTTTGCCGCTGGTTTAGGCACTCGCTTTAAACCCTTTACCGACTCTCATCCTAAGGCATTGGCTGTAGTAAATGGTAAATCTTTATTGCAACGCAATATTGAATATTTGCAGCAATACGGCATTACAGATGTTGTGGTAAACATTCATCATTTTCCGCAACAAATTATTGATTCCATTAATCAAAATAAAGGTTGGGGAAGTAATATTATCATCAGCGATGAAAGTGACGAAGTATTAGAAACTGGTGGCGGTTTAATGAAGGCAAGGCATTTATTAGATGGCGATAAACCATTTCTTTCTTTAAATGTAGATATCCTTACCAACTTAGATTTAAATAAACTGATGGCATTTCATCAGCAGCATAAACCATTAGTAACCTTTGGCGTTACCAACAGAAAATCATCAAGGGTTTTATTATTTGATAATGATAACCGCTTGTGCGGCTGGAAAAATTTGCAAACAGGAGAAACTAAAAACCCCCTCCTAACCTCCCCCAAAAGGGGAGGAACAAAGCCAGAACTTCATGAAATGGCTTACAGCTGTGTGGTAATTTATGAACCCAAAATTTTTTCTTTAATAAAACAAAAAGGAAAATTTTCTATCATGGATACTTACCTTGATTTAGCAGCTGAGCATGTTATACTTGGTTACGACCATAGCGGCGATAATTTAGTTGATGTAGGCAAACCAGAAAGTGTTGCAGTTGCAGAAAAATTATTTGTTTAATTCACTTTACTCTCCCCGGGTACGCCAAACTCCTTGTTTTCTTTTGGCTTACTTAAACCAAAATTGTAGCGAAAAGTAATACCAGCCCTGCGGCTATCACTTGCCCTGGTACCTTTTGCACTTACATTGCCCTGGTTTAAATTAAGCCTTGCATTATTGGTATTAAAAACATCATTGATAGAAAAAATAAGGTTAGCTTTTTTCTTTAGCACACTTTTATTGGCTGTAATGTATAACCCACCCACATTGTCCAGCACATAAAAATTTTGTAAATATTTAGTAAGAAAAAACCCTTCCATATCCAGCGTAAGTGTTTTACTTACTTTAAGTTCCTGGTACATAAAATAATACCAACTGCCATTTTTAAATTGCAATGGCTGGTTTTGATAAAGGCCGCTATAATTAGTATAACTATGTTGTGCACCAATATAAAAAAAATATTTTCCACCCGGTGGTATGCCACCTACCACCCTGAAATATAATTCTTTGTTTTTACCTAGATTATCATAAGTGCGGTAAGCAATTTTTGTAACATCATCCTGATAAGTAACATTACTAAAAATATCTTTTGTTTCATTAGCACCAAATGCAAAAACCGGAAAATCATCAAACATAATATTAAACTCGTAATTGCTGGTAAACTGTGGTTGCAATTTTGGGTTGCCCACATCAAACAAATACTGGTCAACGTATTTGGGATAGGGATTTAATATTTCATAGTATGGCCGCTTAATACTTCTGCGGTAAATGGCATTGCCTACCAACTGCATGCCCATAAGTTTAAATAAATTATGGCGTAAAAAAACATAGGGAAATAAATCGGTACGTTTTATAGATACGGTAGTGTCTTTAGGAATTAGTTGCCTTCCATTAATATTAGTTGTTTCTAACCTTAAGCCAGGTTTTAAAGTAAAACCATAAAATGTTTTTGCCAATTGTATATAAGCGGCGCTAATGGTTTCTTTATATTTAAATGTATTGGTTTGATAAGGATCAACTTTTCTGCCGCTGTTGGCGGTATCATAAAAATAAGCAGCACTATTGTTGCTGTTGCTTATTGTTGCTTTAAAGCCGGTTTCTAAAGTATATTTTTTGGGCAGCTTAAGTGTAAGGTCGCTTTGTGCAGTAAAAATATTTTTATTGTTTTTGCTTTCCCCATCACCCAGTAAAGTTGGCCTTACCGGTAAATAAAAATGGTTATTGTAAAACTGTGTGTTATTGGTTTTATAATAATTATAATCAAATTCCATTGTCCATTCACTCCCTGCAGAATCAATTTTATATTTGGATGATATATTATTGGTGATAAAAAATGATTTGTTAGTAGCAGCAATATCTGATTGGCTTTTACTGAGCAGGATATTTGTAAAGTTTTTAGAAATTGTCGTATTGTTAGTGGTGTTGCTTTTACCATCGCTACTATTTAACCTGATATCATAAGCAATGTTTAATTTTTTGGTAAAAGCATAATCCAAACCTGTCCCCAAATAATTACTAACCGATGGATAAGTTGTATAAGCGTTTTGAGCCAGCAGGGAAGAATCAGTTTTGATTAGCCTGCGGGTGGTTATTTCTCCAAAATTATTTTTATCGGTAAACTGGTAACTAAAGTAGCTGTTAATTTTTCCGGCACTCTTGTTTAAATTTACCCCGGCAGTTTTTGTGCTGTACACTCCCTGAAAATAGCCCACATTAACACTGCCACTGCTGCCCAGTTTTACCCCCTTTTTTAAAACAATATTTACAATGCCACCACTGCTTGCGGCATCGTATTTAGCTGACGGATTACGCAGCAGTTCTATTTTACTTACACTGTTGGCCGGCAAACTTTTTAATAAAGAGGCAAGGTCTTCGCTGCTAAGTTTCATTTCTCTCCCATTAATATAAACTGTGGCAGGTGTGGTGCTGCTTAAATAGATATCTCCATCCTGGCTTACAATAGCACCCGGTGTTTTTTCCAATACTTCATAAGCATTTGTACTGCTATTGGCTAATACAGTGGCATCAACAATGGTTTTATCATCTTCCTGTTTTATTAATGGTTTTTTACTAACTACTGTTACACTTTTAAGGTTGGTTGTACTGCGTTTTAATAATAGGGAAGTGGTAACAGGCTTATCGGCAATGTTAACGGTTTTAGAAATAGTTTCAAAACCAATGCAGGATACTTTTATAATGTACTTAGAAAAATGATTTACAGAAAAACTATTGCCAGTTTTATTAAAAACCTGAGAAGAAATTAATACGGTGTCGGGTAAAACCAGTAACGCTATTGTTGCATTATTTGCTGAATCATTTTTAGCAGTTTGCAGAAATATTTTTAGCGAAGTGGTTTTATTTTGTGCATATACATATTGTGTACACAGCAGTGTAAGCAATACTGCAAAAATTTTTGTTTTCAAAGTTTGGTTTATTTAATTGTTGCTATGGCAGGTATTAGCAAATATCATATTGAAATAGTTAACAAAAATTTAAATTGGGATATATTTAGTAACCCTTCAATAGATAATTATATTATTTTTTATCAAACAACGCTTTCTTGTCCACTACTTTTACTTTATCTCCATCCTTTAAAGTTTTACTTACCATATCATAGGGGCCACTAATAACTTCATCTCCTTCTTTTAAGCCGCTGATAATTTCAATGTTATTAATATCCTGAATATCGGTTTTTACCTTTACTTTTTTTATTTTGCCGTCTTTATCTAAAACAAATACCACCACTTCCAAATCGTCGTAAGCGCTTGCGCTACTGGTAGCAGCAGTTGCATTATCTGTTACTTTCTTTTTATCCATTTTAGTGCTGTCGTTTTTATCACGGGTGGTTACTGCATTAATAGGAACACTTAAAACATCATGGTGTGTTTTAGTTTGTATATCAGCACTGGCACTCATTCCCGGCCTGAAAGGAAAACTACCCTTTCCAATTAAATCCATATAACTTTCGGGCAGCAAGCGTATATAAACTTTGTATTGAGTAACATCATTGCTGGTATTACTTAATGCACTTTGCGATGCGGCGCCATTATTGCTGCTGGCAATTTGTGTTACAATACCTTTAAATTTCCGGCTGGAGTAAGCGTCCACTTCAATTACTGCACTATCACCCAGTTTAACTTTAGGAATATCATTTTCTCCTACATCCACCCTTACTTCAATTTTATTCATATCTGCAATACGCATCATTTCGGTACCTACATTAAAACTGTTACCGGCAACTTTTTCTCCCTGTTTTACATTTAATAAAGATATCACACCATCAGTAGGTGCCACAATCACTGTTCTTCCTAAATCTTTATTAGCTTTTTGTAAATTAGCCTGCGCACTCTGTGCACTGGCCCTTGCACTTTGCACACTTGCCTGCCCGCCACGGATGCCCTGCACTGCAGCACTATAATTTGCTTTAGCACTCTTAAAATTTGCTTCTGCCACATTAAATTCATTACGGCTTATCACTTTATCATCAAATAATTGCTTTTGCATATTATAAGTTCTTTCTGCCTGTTCCTGCTGTGCTTTTAAAGCATCCAAAGCAGCTTGCGAATTATTTACCTGCGCCTGACTAACGTTTACCTGTGCCTGGCTTTGTGCCACACCACTTGCCGCCTGGTTACGTTGTATATTATAGATATCGGCAAAAATACGTGCCAGTACCTGGCCTTTTTTTACAGTATCTCCTTCCTGAATATTTAATTCAGTTATCTCACCGCTAATATCGGGGCTAACCTTTACTTCTATTTCGGGATAAATTTTACCACTGGCATTTACAATTTCTATAATGGTTTTTTTCTGCACTTTTCCTGCAGTAACCTTTGCTCCTTCATCATTACCAAATGCACCGGTTTTAGATAATACTGCCAGTACAGCTAATATAATACCCAGCGAAATCAAAATCCATTTAAGCTTTTTACTCATTGTTTGTTTTATTTATGAGCCCGGCCAAAGTTCTTTTTTCATCTTCATTGGCGTCGCACTCTTGTACTATATTTCTTTATTCAACTTTTTTAACTTGTAACTACTTTTTAAATTTTGTAAAAGTGGTAGCAATAAACTTGCACACAGTTCTCCTTTAGGGGCTGAGGGGCTGTATTTACAACTTTAATCCCTGTCCCTTATAAAACTCCAGCACTTTCATTTTAAAAACATAATCAAACTGGTTTAAAACATTTTCTAAATTAGCCCTGAATAAATTGTTTTGATTAGTTATCAACTCCAATGTAGTTAACATGCCAACAGTGTAACGTTTTTCAGCAAAGGAATAACTTCTTTCAGCTGTCTCCACGCTTTTTTTACTTGCATTAAATTTTTCCAAAGCTACAACTGCATTATTGTATGCCTGGTATATATCCTGTTTTGTTTTTAAATTATCCTGTTGTTTAATGAGCTCAAGGTTTTGTAAATTTAATTTACTCCTTTCGTAATTAGTTCTCAGGGCACCTCCATTAAAAATAGGTACACTAATACCAATACCAATATTTTGACCAAAATTGGCATTAAATTGTTTAAAAAAAGAACTGGGAGTTATATATCCTGATTTATTACCCGTTAACCTGAATTCGGGTTGCAATACATTAAATGTGCCTGTATTGGTAGTAACAAGTAATCCAGTATTGGAAAAAGTTCCTGCTGCAACTCTTTCGGGTATGGGCGTTCGAAAATAAATATAGTTAGAGCTAAGCCCGGCAAAAGCACCAATTGAAGGTTTCATTGCTGCCCTTGCAGCATCCCTGTTTTTTTCGCCAGCTTTATATTTATAAATATTAAATTGTTGCTGAGGCAAATTAGCAATAGCAAGATTGTAAACTACATCCGGCTGCAAACCGGCAATATCTTCTACCGGAATTTTTTCAACAGAAGGCGTTTCAATTTCAAAAGGTTCGGCAGCATCTAAATTTAAAGTGGCTTTTAAATTGAGCAGGCTTTGCTGAATATTACCATTTGCCGAAATAAAACTGGCACTATCCCTTGCTACTTGCGCTTCAAATTCAGCAGCATTTAATTCCGGTAAACTTCCGGCATTAACCAATTTTCTGGTGTTGACCAGCTGTGCTTTGGTTTGTTGCAATTGAACATTCACAATTTTTGCCTGTTCAATATTCAGTAAAACCTGCAGATAATTAACTGCAATTAAAAGTGCAGCATCATTTTTATTCTTTTCTGCAGCGGCTCTGCTGGCCAGGGTTTCCAGTCTATCGGCTTCAATAATATTTTTTTTACTAAACCAGTTAAATATTGAAACACTGCTTTGCATATTTAAACCGGTATTAAAAAATTTCTGGTCTTCAAAAATACCAGTAGTTGGATTTTCCCTGCGGCCAAAACTTACACCATAATTATTATTCAAACTTAATGATGGGTATTGCGATAATTTATCCTGTTTTAATTGCAAATCAGAGAATCCAGCTTGCAGAGTAGCCTGACGAACACTGAAATTATTCTGGATACCATAAACAATACATTTTTGCAGGCTCCATTTTTCCTGGGCTACAGCCGAATGGCATATAATAACAACTATAATTGTATAAAATTTGTAACGCATACAACAAAAATAATTCATCTCAGGCGAATCAACTAAAAACTATATGACAGGCGGTAAAGATTAGGCGCTCATTTTTTCAAAAGACTGCTTTAGATCTTTTATCAGGTAGTCAGCATCTTCCAGGCCAACATATAAACGCAGCATCCGGTGTTCTATATTGGTAGCAGCAAAATCGGCAGGTTTAATGCCGGAACATTTTGGAATAATCAGGCTTTCGTGGCCACCCCAGCTTACAGCCATTAAAAAATGCTGCAGGTCTTCGCAAAATTTTTCAATTTCATTTATAGTAGTTGCTTTAATGATAAATGTAAATAAACCACAGGCACCACTCATTTGTTGTTTAGCTAATTGGTACTGCGGAAAACTTTCATCAAATGGGAAAATGATACTTTCAACCTTTGGATGCTGCTTTAAATAAGCCACTACTTTATTTGTAGAGGCGGTTATCCTGTCTAATCTGGCGGGCAGGGTTCTCAATCCTCTGATTAAAAGCCAAGCATTAAATGGTTGTATACCACTGCCAATATTCATATACTCACTGTTAAAAATGCGTTCAATCATTTCTTTTTTACCACTTAATACACCACCTAAAGTATCGCTGTGGCCGCCAATGTATTTTGTGGCGGTTTGCATGGCAAGGTCAATACCGTATTCAATAGGTTTTTGGTAAAGTGGAGTGCAATAGCTGTTATCAATAATGGTAATAATATTTTCTGCTTTGGCTAATTCTGCAACGGCTTTTAAATCCTGCAGTTTATAGTCCCAGCTGTTGGGGCTTTCCAAATAAATTAATGTGGTGTTAGGTAAAATGGCCCGTTCAAAGTTTTCAATTGCTGTACCATCAATATAAGTGGTGCTAACAGTAAACCGGGGTAAAATATCGTTGAATAATTTTTGTGTCCAGGTATAAGGTTTGGCAACGCTTACAATATGGTCACCGCTTTTTACATTGGCCAGTACGGCTGCAAATGTAGCTGCGGCCCCGTTGTTAAACACCAGGCAATCTTCTGCGCCATCTAAAGCAGCTAATTTTTTTCTTAAAATATCAACAGTTGGATTTTTTCCCCTGCTGTATAAATAAGTGCTGTATTCATCTGCAAAAGCCTTGCGCATTTCATCCACTGTATTAAAAACAAAATTGCTTGTTTGCATTATTGGCGGAGAAACAGCGTTAAAATAATCTCCCCTTTCTTCGGCAAGTTCGTTTATGATGTATGAAATATCCATCAGGAATGGTTAAGTAATTTTTTATCTACATTATTTTTAATGGCTTCTGCCACAAATTGATTTAAAGAAATACCTTTTTTTAAAGCTGTATACATGGCAGAGTAGTGAAGTTTGGGTTCGATGCGGATATTGAAAGAACCTTTTACTGATCTGTAAGGTTTTTTATTAAATTCTTTACAAAGTTCTAAATAATCTTCAATAGCATCTTTAAATGCTTTTTTTAATTCTTTTACCGACGCTCCTTCAAAAGTTACCAAATCATTTATTCCTTCTATCTTTCCATAAAAGCATTCATCTTCATCGGCATAACTAACGGAGCCAATAAAATCTTTATATTCTAAAATATTTGTTGTCATAATTTATTCTGGCTTTTTAACTCATCAATTATAAAACGCAATGCATATTGCTTAATAATATTTTTTGGATGTGGTTTATGGATCCTTAAAATATGTTTTGTGTACTCATTTGTAAAAGCAACCCTTGAACCGGCGGTTTTCCCTTTATTTGATTCCGTATATCCCATCGCTGCCAATAAAGTTCTTAACTCATCGTAAGTGAAATCTTTGGGTTCTTTTAAAACCCTATCTTTTAATTTATCAAATTTAGACATAGTTTTTAATTTGTGCAACTATTTTTCAGTTGCAATTTTGATTTTGCTATTTTTTTTCAGTTGGGCCAGTAAAAAGTATAAACCAGTAAACACCGCCATTACACAAAGCCCTGTTAGCGCAGCATAATTATTTTTCTCATAATCTAATATTATACTTATGGCAACAAAAACATAAGCAGCAATAAAAATAAGCGGCAGTAAAGGGAATAATTTCATTTTATAAATACCAGTATCATCCAAATGCTTTGTTTTTTGTCGCAAAATAAAAATAGTGGCGGCAGAAAGTATCATACCAAAGCAATCTAAAAAAATAGTAAAGCTTAATATTTTGTCAAACTCTTTTGCCCAAAAAATAATAATAATACAAATAGCTGCAAATACCGAAAGAGAAACGGTAAGCACTTCTGTTTTAGGATTTCGTTTTTTGAAAACCGGTGGCAGAATATTATCTTCGCTCATAGCATACATTACTCTGGGGTTACTCATCAGCAATACATTTACATAAGCCAGCACACTTAAAAATAAAAATCCCGATAAAACCCTTTCGGCATTTATGCCAAATATTTTAGAAGCCATTATTGCGGCAATGTTGGTGGTTTCTTTTAAGTGCATTGTATCAAAACCAATTACTTTAATATAAGCATAGTTAATAGTTAAGTACAATAAAATAATAATAGCAATGCCAAAGAAAATGCCACGAGGTACATTTTTTGCAGGCTTATCTACCTCGGCACCAAAATTTATTGTTTGCTGATAGCCGCCATAGGTAAAGCTTACAGCAACCAGGCCAATACCAAAAGCTTTTATGTATTCTTTAAAAGTGGGGGAAATAGCCGAATGATTAATGAGTGGATTGGCAGGGTTGCTATCTGCAAAAAATAATGGCGCAATCAGCAAAAGGATTAAAATTATTTTTATTACGGTTAAAACATTTTGTGTTTTAGCGCTCATTTTTAGCCCGGCTAAATTAACAAAGTAAAAAAGTACAATGGCCGTAATTGCAATAATTATGTGAATGGTTTGAATATAACTGGCGTTAACGGCAGCTTTCATCCATTCAATATTTTTTGATAGCGGGATAAAAATACCAGTAATATATTCTCCACCAACTAATGCTACTGCTGCAAGTGATGCGGCATTGCTTACTAATATTACACAGTTAATGGCAAAGGCAACAGACGGGTGATATGCATAAGAAAAAACTTTGTAATAGCCGCCGGTTACCGGTAAACGGCTACCAATTTCGGCATAGGTTAATGCACCGCATAATGCAACCAAACCACCGGCAATCCATGCAGTAAAAAATAAAAATGTATCTGGCGAAGCCTTTGCAACATTGGCAGGGGTACGAAAAATACCCATGCCAATAACAAGGCTTACCACAATCATGGTAAAATCAAAAAGATTGAGCTTATTGGTTTTTGTTGTCATGCTTTGAAGATACGGTAAATACAATAATTATCGCCTTATCGGCAAAAGACCTCAGCACAACAGGCGTATAAAGTTTTATGACCAGCACCTTTACCCATTTCTGTAATATTATAATTTTTGACAGGATTACAGTACATAATTTTAATAGCACAAGCTATTAGGTTTAATAAAAATTGCCTTAACTTTATAACAGCCTAAATGAATAAAAACGCATCCATACAATTAAAAGCAAAAGCAGTCTTCCTTATTTTTGTATTCGCCACGAATACTTTGATAGGATTTGCTTGTGCTATTGGTGTGGACATGGGTTTTAACTCACCCCATCACGAAGAAGAAGAAACAGCCGTTTCTGTTCACATTCATGCAAATGGCAAAAAGCATCATCACGAAGAAGCAGAACACAAGCATACGGACAATGATAAAAAAGATGATTGCTGCAATGATAAAGTAGTAACTCTGTTCCAAACTGACAAAGCCGTTCCGCAATTTGCCAAACTAATAAGTCCAGTATTTGCCACAGCTTTTATAACTGCTTACTACACTCTTAATATTTCGTATCCTTCACAGGTTAGCACTTCCAATAAATACTATGTTCGTGGGCATCATCCGCCCATCCCCGACATCCGCATAGCCATTCAGAGTTTTCAGATATGATTTAATGTATAAGAATTTATGCACGGCTTTGCCGTGCCTGTAACTTTTTTATTATACATTAAATAATTTCAAAAATGACAAACATAATTTTAGGCTTTGCAATAGCAGCCGCCGGTTTAACAGCTTGCAACAACAAAAATGCAGCCGATACAAAACAAACAGAAGTAAAGAACGATACACAAGCAATAGTTGCACAACAAAAAGCATCTGATACCACTATTGCACCAGCAGCCGTAGCATTTCCAGTAAAAGAAATAATTGCAGGGTACCTGCAATTAAAAAATGCCTTATCAAAAGACAATGCAAAAGATGCAGCAACCGCTGGTAATGCAATTGTTACAACATTGGCAACCGTTGATATGAAAAGCCTGTCAACAGAACAAATGAAAAACTACATCGATATAGCAGACGACCTAAAAGAACATGCTGAACATATTGGAGCAAATGCAGGTAAAATAGCCCATCAAAGAGAGCATTTTGTAATGCTTAGTAAAGATGTGGCAGACCTCATAAAAACCTTCGGCAATGGCGGACAAACTTTATACAAAGATTTTTGCCCAATGGCAAACGATGGCAAAGGTGCAATATGGATTAGTGAACTAAAGGAAATTAAAAATCCTTATTATGGTAAAGCCATGTCAACTTGTGGCTCTGTAAAAGAAACAATGAAGTAATTATGAAGCCAATCAAAAAAATAATATTGGCTTTTGCTGTAGTATTTGGCGCCATTCAATTTATACAACCTGCCCACAATAAAAGTGGGCAGGTATTGCCTACAGATTTTACGAAAATTTATACGGTGCCAACCGATGTGCAAAATATTTTACAAAATGCCTGTTACGATTGCCACAGCAATAACACAATTTATCCGTGGTATTCAAATATTCAGCCAATGGCGTGGATGATGAAAAGGCATATTGACGATGGCAAAGAAAAAATAAATTTTAGTGAGTTTGGCAGTTACAGCAGCCGAAGGCGAATAAGTAAATTGAAAGGGATTGCAAATCAAATTAAAGATGATGAGATGCCTATATCTTCTTATAAAATGATGCACACAAAAGCAACCCTTACCAAAGAAGAAAATTTTTTAATAATAGATTGGATGAATAAAACAGCAGACAGCCTTTCAGCAAGTAATTAAAAAACTATGCAGAAAATCAAACAAATATTAATCAGCATTTTCAAAACAATCTTTATTCGTAAAAAAGATTGTTGCAAATAAAAATATTCAGTAATGAAAAAAATAGCAATAATAATATTCATCCTTACCATATACTCCTTTGCACAAGCACAGGACATGAAAGGTATGGACATGGGAAAAAAAGTTCCCTCTCCTTCGGAGAGGGCGGAGGGTGAGGCCCAGCCAGTAACATACACTTGCCCAATGCACCCCGAAATCCACAGCACAAAGCCAGGCAACTGCCCAAAGTGTGGAATGAAGCTGATAAAAGAAAAACCGAAAGCAGTTGCAAAGCAGCCCGAAGTAAAAAAACAAGAAGCAACAGAAATAAAAAAAGATACCACAAAACCAAAGACAATCGAAATGCAAGAGCAGGTTTCATACACTTGCCCAATGCACCCCGAAATCCATAGCACAAAGCCAGGCAATTGCCCCAAGTGTGGGATGAAATTGATAAAGGAAAAAACAAAAGTTGTAAAACAACCGACAACCACAAAACCCGATGATATGCAAATGCTTATGAAGGACACAATAAAAAAAGTGGACAACATGGGCAATATGGATATGCCAAAAGAAAAACCAAAAGAGGTAAAAACAATCGTAAATAACACACCACCAAAAACAGTACGTTATGATTTATATATTACTGATACGATGGTAAATTTTTCAGGCAAATCAAAAAGAGCCATTGCAGTAAACGGACAAATCCCTATGCCCACACTAACATTTACCGAAGGCGATACAGCAGAAATTTATGTACACAACGAACTGAACGAAGAAACATCTTTGCATTGGCACGGTTTGTTTTTGCCCAATCAATACGATGGTGTACCTAACCTTACACAAATGCCAATCAAACCACACACAACGCATTTGTATAAATTTCCCATCATACAGCACGGCACACATTGGTATCACAGCCACACAGGTTTGCAGGAGCAAATTGGTATGTACGGAATGTTTATAATGAATAAAAGAGTTCCCTCTCCTTTGGAGAGGGCGGAGGGTGAGGCTATTCCAACATTGCCTGTTGTTTTAAGCGAATGGGCAGATATGAAGCCCGAAGAAATACATCGCAGTTTACACAATGCCACAGATTGGTTTGCCATAAAAAAAGGAACAACTCAAAGCTATGCCGAGGCAATAAAAAGCGGACATCTAAAAACTAAACTCACCAACGAATGGAAACGGATGAATGCCATGGATGTTAGCGATGTGTACTACAATAAATTTTTAATAAACGGCAAATCAGAAAACGCCTGGAACCCCCCTTCAGGGGGCAGGGGAGCCAAAGTAAGGTTGCGTATTGCAAACGGCGGAGCATCCTCATATTTTTGGCTCACTTATTCAGGTGGAAAAATTACAGTTGTTGCCACCGATGGTAACGATGTAGAACCCGTAGAAGTTGACAGGTTAATTATTGCAGTTTCAGAAACCTACGATGTAATTGTAACCATTCCCGAAAATATGAGTTACGAATTTTTAGTAACACCCGAAGACCGTACAAAATCTGCTTCGCTTTGGTTAGGTAGTGGTATGAAAATGCCAGCCACCAAATTACCCAAGCTAAAATATTTTGCAGGTATGAAGATGATGAACCAAATGATGGACATGAACGGAGACCTAATGCCAATGGGTATGGAAATGAGTAACCAGACAATGGATATGAATACCGTAATGTATCCCGAAATAACAGGTAGCCCCCTAACCCCCAAAGGGGGAAATAAAATAGATTCCAAAATGGAAAATATGGATATGAAAAGCGGGGATGCGGATATCGTTACACTAAATTACGGAATGTTGAAAGCTGTTGAAAAAACAACGCTGCCAGAACCCCCCTTTGGGGGGCAGGGGGGCTTTAAAGAATTAAAGTTTGACCTAACAGGTAATATGAACCGTTATATTTGGACATTAGACAACAAAACAGTTTCCGAAAGCGACAAAATTTTAATTAAGAAAGGCGAAAACGTAAGAATTGTTTTGTACAATAATTCTATGATGCGGCATCCCATGCACCTTCATGGCCATGATTTCAGGTTGCTCAACGGACAAGGCGATTATTCACCCATGAAAAATATAATTGACATCATGCCAATGGAAAGAGACACTATTGAGTTTGCTGCAAATGTTTATGGCGATTGGTTTTTTCATTGCCACATACTTTACCACATGATGAGCGGCATGGGCAGGGTTTTCAGTTACGCAAATTCTCCAGCCAATCCCGAAATACCCAATCCCAAATTAGCACAACGAAAACTGTTTGCTGATGATAGAAAATTTCATTTTATGTCAAAGGTTGGTATAGAAAGTAACGGCAGCGATGGAATGGCAATGTTTGCAAACACAAGATGGAAAGCAAGCACCATATGGCATTTAGGCTACCACGATATGCACGGCTACGAAAGTGAAACAATGTTTGGAAGATATATTGGCAGGATGCAATGGTTATATCCCTATGTTGGTTACGACCGTCATTATAAAGTAGATGGAGGTCCAAAAAATATCTTTGGCAACGATGAAAAAAATTGGTTCGGACAAACCAGTAATAAAAATAACCGTTCAACAGTTGTTGCAGGTGTTGCTTATACTTTACCAATGTTATTTGTTGCAGATGCAAGAGTGGACGGTGATGGAAGATTTCGTTTTCAATTAGGCAGAGATGATATACCAGTTACAAAAAGGTTGAGAGCAAGTATGATGATAAACACAGATAAAGAGTATATGGCTGGATTGAGATACATTATTACAAAATATTTTTCGTTGTCCTCACACTACGACAGCGATATGGGAGTGGGAGCTGGTATAACAATTACTTATTAAAGACAATAAAATATTTCTTCTGTACAACGTGTAATTTTTTTTAAAAAGTAAAACCAATCTCCCTACATTTGCAGCAGATTTGGTTTCCGATGTCAAATCGGGATTAAAAGGGAAGCCTGTTAAAATCAGGCGCTATCCCCGTAGCTGTAAAAAGCTTCTCCAAACCTCCCCAAGGGGAGGCTTAAGAGTAAAATTGTTGAAGAGTTACCACTGTTTCGGCTCATCCGAATGGGAAGGTTTCAACAATGCTTTAAGCCAGAAGACCTGCCAGGTTCAATTAACAACATTTAGCTTTCGGGTGAAAGGCTTGAAGTGTAAAGTGTTTTGCATTTTATATTTCTTTCTTTTTTATTTTCTCGGGAGCAGTCACAACAAAAAAAAATTTTTTCAAAAATGAAAAAGAAAATTTTTATTGCGGCTGCTGTAATTTTCAGCAGTACGGCACAAGGGCAAGACAGTACAAAACTTTTAAACGAAGTAGTAGTGGAAACTGCTACAAAATTTCCTGTAAAGCAATCACAGACAGGTAAAGTAGTAACTGTAATTACCAAAGAACAAATTGAAAAAAGCAGTGGTAAAACGGTGGCACAAATTTTAAATGAACAAGCCGGCATTACCCTCAATGGTGCGTACAATGCACCGGGAAGTGTGCAAACAATTTTTTTAAGAGGAGCATCATCGGGCAGAACACTGATTTTATTAGATGGTATTCCGGTAAATGATCCATCCATGATCAATAACGAATTTGATCTGAATCTTTTTTCTATCAATGACGTGGAAAGAATTGAAATATGTAAGGGTGCACAATCTACTTTATACGGCAGCGATGCGGTTGCTGGTGTGGTAAATATTATCACGGTAAAAAAAGATATCAATAAGCCATTCAATGTTAAAGCCACCACAGGCTTTGGTAATAAAAATACCACCCGTAATAACCTGCAGTTGTATGGTAAAGAAGGAAAGCTTACTTACACTACACGTTTCGCAAAATTAAAAACTAACGGCTTTTCTTCTGCACACGATAGCACAGGAGCAAAAGATTTTGATAAAGATGGGTACGATGGCAATGTGATTAGTGCTGCAGTGAAATATCAGGTAAATCCGGCTTTGTTGCTAAAAACATTTATAATGCACAGTCAGTATAAGGCTGATATTGATGCTGGTGTTTTTGCTGACGAAAAAGATTACACTATAAAAAACAGTAATCTCAGTTCAGGTTTTGGTATGAATTTTAAGAAAGGGATTGTAAATATTACGGGCAACTATCAATATGGTGAATTGAAAAGAACTTACCGCAATGACAGTTTATTTGTTCGCCCTTTTGGAACAAAGTTTGAGAACAACCGATATGGTGGCCGTACGCAATATGCAGAACTGTTTGGTAATGTTGCAGCAGTAAAATGGCTAAGTATTATTGCGGGTGCCGATTACAGGTGGGGCAATATGAACCAGCAGTATTTTTCGCTTAGCAGTTTTGGGCCGTACAGCAGTAACTTTGCTGATACCTCATTGCAGCAAACTTCCTTTTATTCTTCTTTACTTTTTAACATATTAAATAAAAAATTGAATGTAGAAATTGGAGGTAGAACCAACAATCATTCCCGCTATGGCAGCAACAGCACATTTACTTTTAACCCTTCTTATACGATAAATAAAAACTGGAGACTGTTTGGCAGTATTGCATCAGGATTTAAAGCACCGTCTATATTCCAGGTATATGATGCTTTTAGCGGCAATGTAGATTTGCAGCCCGAAACATCAACTAATTACGAATTTGGTATGCAGCAATCACATGAAAAAATCAGCAGCCGTGTTGTATACTTCCACAGGGATATAAAAAATGGTATTGATTACAATTATGTAAATTTTAAGTATTTCAATTTTGTAAAACAAATTGCAGAAGGCGCTGAAGTGGAACTTACTGCACAACCTGTAAAGCATCTAAGTATAACAGCTAACTATACTTTAATTACCGGCAAAGAGCAAACACAAAGCAGAAAAAATGTAAAGGATACTACCTATAATTATCTTTTACGCCGGCCCAGAAATAATTTCAACATTAATATTGGCTACCAGTTTACAAAAAATATATTTGCAAGCTTCAGTGGCAAATCGGTAAGCAGCCGTAACGATGTGGGAGGTTACCGTAAAGAAGATGTTAAGCTGGACAGTTATTTTATTTTGAGTGCTTATGCTGAATATAATCATAGCAGCAGTGTGAAGTTTTTTACCAACTTTCAAAATATTACTAATAAAAAATTCTTTGATCTCAGGGGTTATAATGCAATCCCGGTTTTAATGAATGGGGGTATTACCGTTAACCTGTAGCAAAGCCAATGTGTAATCATGAAAATAAATATTGCCCACGATGCAACAAAACATTTGAATGCAAAGTGGGCAATATTACCCAATGCCAGTGCTATGGCATTTCCTTGTCGGCAGAAGAAAGGGATTACATAGACAGTTTATTCAGCGATTGTGTTTGCGCAGCCTGTTTACTGCAAATGAAAAATGATTTTATTCATTTTAAGCAACAGTTTATCTTTCAGGTAAAAAAACACCGGTAAACTAACCTTAGTACAAATCTTTTTAAACACTGCTGGCAGAAGTTTATATTTGCAAAAAAATTTATTATGCAATGGGGTGATTATAATTTTAAAGAATTACTTTCTGTTACATTTACCTTATTTGCAGTAATAGATATGATTGGTTCAATACCTGTACTGGCTTCACTAAGGGCTAAAATGGACGGGCACATTAAATCTACCCAGGCTACCGTGGTAAGTGGTGGATTAATGATTTTGTTTTTATTTGTGGGTAATGGATTTTTAAAAATTTTGGGCCTTGATGTAAA
>JAYSTT010000399.1:0-7271 GCA_043719495.1 Ferruginibacter sp.
TATGGGTGCTGGATGTTTTTGGAAATGTTTCAATGGAACCATTTAGGGCTTTTGTAGTAGATAAACTTCCCGACAGCCAGATAAATAAAGGTTTTGTAATGCAAAGTTTAATGATTGGTTTGGGTGGTACAATAGCATCATCCTTACCGTGGTTGCTGCGAAATATATTTCATGTAAAAAATATTGCAGCAAAAGGTATAATTGCCGATAATGTAAAATACTCTTTTTATATAGGGGCTTTCTTTTTTATGGGGGCAGTACTGTACACTGTTTTTACAACAAAAGAATATCCGCCAACCGAAGCGGAACTGGCAGAGAATAAAAAGAGCGGGGGCGGTATCGGTGAAATAATTTCATCAATAAAAAATATGCCAAAGAAGATGAAAATTATTTCATTGGTTCAATTTTTTACATGGCCAGGTTTATTTTTAATGTGGTTTTATTATTCGCTTTGTGTTGCCTATAATATTTTTGGTGCCACCAGTAATACCGATCAGGCATTTGGAGATGGTAAAGACTTTGCCGGATTAACATTGGCATATTACAGTATTGTAACTTTTTGTTTTGCATTTATCCTGCCATCAATTGCAAATAAACTGGGCAGAAAACTAACGCACAGTTTATGCTTACTGGTTGGGGCGGCTGGTTTAATAAGTGTAGCCTTTGTAACAAATAAATACATGCTGTACGTATCTATGACGGGAGTAGGAATTGCATGGTCCAGTATTTTAAGTATGCCTTATGCAATGCTTAGCGGTGTATTACCAAAAGGCAAAGTGGGAATTTATATGGGTATTTTTAATTTTTTTATTGTACTCCCAGAAATTATTGCGGTGTTTATTTATCCATCTTTGATGGAGCATGTGTTTAACAATAACATGTTATCGGCCGTAATGTCTGGCGGGGTGCTAATGATAATTGCTGCTGCTATTTGTTATTTCTTTATTAAAGAAGAAAAAAGTAAAATTTAAAATGAAAAAAATATTGTTTGCTTATTGCCTGTTGTTTTTTGCTAATTGCTGCTTTTCTCAAAGCAACAATTATTACAAATGCTACCCGGCTAACTGGTGGGCAGGTATGAAGATGAATACCATTCAGTTAATGCTGCACGGCGATGCAATAAAAAATGCAACAAATTTTTCTATTAACTATCCCGGGGTTACAATAAAAAAAATAACAAAACTAGAAAGTAATAATTACGCTTTTCTTGATATTACCATTGCGGCAAATACAAAACCGGGTATAGTAAAAATAATTCCAAAGGATTTTAAAGGAGTTGATTTTATTCCTTTTGAAATTAAACAACGGGAAAAAGGAAGTGGAACATCCCGTAACAGAGGGGTTACATCCGAAGATTTGGTTTACTTGTTAATACCCGACCGCTTTAGTAATGGAGAACCTGCCAATGATTTTTTTACGGATAGCAGAGATACCGGGCACGACAGGAATAATCCTTTTGACAGGCATGGAGGCGATTTACAGGGAGTAACAAATCATTTGGATTATTTAAAAGATTTAGGCGTAACAGCCGTTTGGATGACACCGGTGGTGGAAAATGATATGAGCCGTACCATGGAGGGAGGTTCATCAAGAAGCACCTATCATGGTTATGCATTTACCAATCAATATCAAATTGATAAGCGGCTGGGCGGTAACGAAGGCTATAAAAAAATGATAGATGAATCACATAAAAAAGAAATAAAAGTAATTCAGGATGCCGTTTACAATCATTTAGGAAACGATCATTTTTTGATAAAAGATTTACCGGCAAAAGATTTTTTAAACCAATGGCCCTCTTATCAAAATACTTCTTACAAAGACCAGCCGTTGGCTGATCCCTATGCATCGAACAGTGATAAAAAAATTGCTGTAGATGGTTGGTTTACTCCTTTTTTGGTTGATATAAACCAGCGAAACCCTTATGTAGAAAAATTTCTTATTCAGTATGCAATATGGGCTACAGAAGAATTTGGCATTGATGGCTGGCGTGTGGATACTTATTTTTACAGTGATGCCATTTTTTTAAATAAAATCAATGATGCTATAACAAATGAATTTCCAAAAATGACCGTATTTGGAGAAGCCTGGGTTCAGAGTGTCCCCAACAGCGCCTACTTCTGCCAGAATAATATTAATACTCCCTTTAAACATAATTTACAGGGGGTTACTGATTTTCCGTTTTTATTTGCAGCAATTGATGCCTGTAAACAACCCTTTGGGTGGAATGATGGGGTAAATAAATTGTATCAAACTCTTGCCCAGGATTACCTGTATAAAAACCCCATGCGCAATTGTATTTTTTTGAGTAATCATGATTTGGACAGAATTTATTCTGTGTTGGGAGAGGATATGGATAAAATGAAAATGGCCCATACTATTTTACTTACACAACGCGGCATTCCTCAATTGTATTATGGCGATGAGATATTGATGAAGAATTTTAAAGACCCCACAGATGCGGAAGTTAGAAAAGATTTTCCCGGAGGCTGGCCGGGTGATGCAGTTAATAAATTTGCAGCATCAGGAAGAACAGAACCTGAAAATGATTTTTTCAATTATTTTAAAACACTTGCCAATTACCGTAAAAATTCATCTGCATTAAAAACAGGTAAACTAATGCAATTTTTGCCACAGGATGGGGTATATGTTTATTTCAGGTACAATGCCAATCAAACTGTAATGGTAATTATAAATACCAGTAAAGAAGAAAAGAAAATTTCTTTGGATAGATATGCAGAGAGAATCAAAAGCTTTACCAAGTATAAAGATATACTTGGTAAAACAACAGGCGAATTAAAAGAAATTATTTTAGGGAGTTATAAAACAGTTGTTTGCGAGTTGATTCAATAATAATAATTATAAAAACAAATTCCAGATACTCCGGTGTATCCACTTCCCATCTTCTTCAGCTTTCTTCATAAATTTTTTAAGCATTTCATCTTTAGTTTTACTTTTTTTCCCTGCAGGACTAACTATTTTTGTTTCATCAACACCCGAAACATTTACTTTAGTTGCAATCCAGCTGCTGTACATACGGGGTACAGTTACACCCAGTATCATACCAGGCAAACCATGCAAACCTACCGGGCCACCACTAATAG
This sequence comes from Ferruginibacter sp., assembly GCA_043719495.1. Classification (GTDB taxonomy): domain Bacteria; phylum Bacteroidota; class Bacteroidia; order Chitinophagales; family Chitinophagaceae; genus Ferruginibacter. Next base: position 3,102 of record JAYSTT010000399.1, read on the forward strand.
TTATTTCATCGGTATAAAAAGCAAAAACATATACGCTATCAAATAAAATAGTAAAGGCTTTACGGCAATTAAATCCAGCAATTATCCGGCTTTCAGTGGGCACTAATTTCCAGGCTATATCTTTAATACTATCTGTAAAATTAAAATCATCTCCCCAAAAAGTTCTGTTAAACGCACTGGTACCGGCATTAAAATCGTAATACCATCTATTGCCTTCATAATATATATCATTATCCCATTGTGATTTATTTTTTTGATCAAGCCGGTTAAATGTAAAAATGCTTTTATTATTACTGAAAGTATAATCGTAATAACTGATAGTATATTTGGTGAGGTTACTTTTATAGTTTTCTATCCAGCTACTTTCATTTTCATTATCCGACCAGCTGTCAATACTTTTATGATTGTTTACTTTTACTTCAAATTCTATACTGCCCTTATCAATAAATTTTTGCTGTGCCTTGCAGGTAAAATCTACTGCAACAAACAAAATGATGAATACAAGTATCTTTTGCATAACTATTTTTTTATTGGTTCGGTAGCTATTGCAGTAGCTACTTGCTTTTGATTATGAGTAAACTCCCAGGTAAGGGTAAGCAGCCAGTATCTTTTAAGCGTATTATAATAACTTTCAGTAAACTTATACGTACTGAAATTTCTTTCATATCCCCTGTTTTGGTTTAAAATATCATTTAAGCCAAGCTTAATGCTCAATTCTTTTTTATACACATACTTTTTTATATCTGCATTCCACCTGGTATAATTGTTATTCTTAGGAAATCTCGGGTCTTTTTGACGGAAATTAAAATTGGCGTTACTGTTAATAGATAAACCTTTCTTTAAAAAAACCGAGCTCTGTACCCATCCCCTTAAAGTCCAAAAATTGGTGTTACTGCTGTTGTTAATTGAAGAGGTAGTACGATTGAATCCAAAGTTTGGAGAAATATAAAATTCATATTTATCCTCTTTATATTTATTCACACTAATTCCAATACCATAATTAAGTGTATTATTGGTATTCTTTATTGAGTTTACAAAATCAATATTCCGGTAAAATTCCATATTGGGATTGATGCCAAAACCGATTTTTCTTTTACCAGAACCTATAGAGAAACTATAATCCAAGTTTAAACTAACACTTTTATTACCATTTACATTAACTGTTTGGTAAACATTTCTGCCCAGGGTATCTATACGATTATTTTCCGTAAAAGCATTATTGGTAATTCCATAGTTAAAATTGCTCCATAGCGAATTATCACTAAGCGGTTTGTACCATTGCAGGCCTCCTGAAAAATTATGTGTAAATGATTGCTTTAAATCGGGGTTACCGATAACTACACTCAAAGGATTACTGTTATCTGCAATTGGCTGCAGTTGCTGCAGGGATGGTGCCTGTGCATTGCCAGAGTAATTTAACCGTAAGTTTTTATTGCCTTTTAATTTAAGACTAACATTTGCATTTGGAATAAAATTGGTGAAGTTGTAATCTTGTTTTATGCCTTTAGTATTGTTGTTTTGTTTAAAATTATTAAAAGCCAGAGCCGCACCAATACCCCCGGATATTTTCTTTTTAACAATCCGTAGCGAAATGCCATTGCGTTGTACCAGTCTGTTAAAATCAAAGTCATTACTTAACGAATCAACTTTGGCAGCGTAATTACCCACACCATCATTTTTTAAAACCCTCCGGTTATTACTGCTGTTACTTATTGTGGTGCCCGAACTTATGCCCAGCGATAAATATTTATTTAAGGGCTCAGTATAATTTAAGTTAGTTGTTAAAGTTTTACTGTCGGCACTGTTTAAAGTTTTTTGATCAACAGTATCTTTTCTTGAAATTGCCCCTCCTTTAAAATAATTATTAAGGGAGTATAATAGAATTTCGTTTTCTGTATGATTTAATTTATAATCTGCAGTTGCAGAAAATGTTCGCCTTGCTTTTTTAAATTTATGATTCCAGGTAAGTGTTCCCTGATAATTTTGTCCATCGGTGATGCCGGAAGTTTTACGTGTACTGTTATTGATAAAAAGATTCTCATTACTAAGGCTTTCTTCATAATAATTGCTGCTGGAAATACTGTGATTGAAGCTGGCTTTACTAATGAATTTTATGGTGTTATTACTATCAATTTTACGCTCAATAGTAAAGCTTAAATTGTGTTTTTGATTATTATTAAAAGCAGATGAATTACTATTATTACTCCAACTGGTATCGGGTAAATAAGTTTTACTAAATGTTTGGGTGGCACCGGGCAAATAAATTTTAGAGTAGCGGTAACTGCCATTTATATTCAGGCTATCGCCTTTATATTTATTACTGTAATGCAAACCCCCATTCCAATTTTTAGGTATGCCGCTCTGGTCGTTGTTATTACTGTAACTATACCAGGTATTGCCTTCATCATCACTTCCACTTGTCATGCCATCCATTTCTCCACCGCCAAATTTTTCACTGTCCTGCCAGCCCAGGTCGGTACGGCCTGTGTTACTCATAAAACCAAAAGCACTAAATTTTCTTTTTCCTTTAAAAGCATTAATCATAACACTGTTACTGTAGTTATCCGGAGTACCGCCACCCAGTTCCGATTTACCAAAATAACCTTGCTTTTTATTTGACTTTAATTTCAGGTTCACGGTTTTTTCCTTTACACCATCATCTATCCCGGTAAACGTGGCCTGGTCGCTTTTTTTATCATAAACCTGTACTTCCTGTACAGTATTGGCTTGCAGGTTTTTTAAAACTATACCGGGGTCACTGCCAAAAAATTCTTCGCCATCTACCAAAACATTTTTTACGGTTTCTCCCTGTGCTTTTAATTGCCCGTCTTTCCCTACCTGAAATCCCGGCATCTTTCTTAACAATTCTTCCACGCTGGCACCATCTTTTACTTTAAAACTATCGGCAGTATAAATTGTTGTATCTCCCTTTATGCGTATTGGGCTGCCACTTTTTACTATTACTTCCTGTAGCAGTTTACTTTTATTAATAAGGGCAATACTACCAAGGTTATTGGCTGTTTCAGTTATCCAAAGACTGTCCACATAGTCTGCATAAAGGGGGTGAGTAGTTAAGAAAATATAGCCCCCTGCTTTTATATTTTTTATTGTAAAATTTCCATCTGCATCTGTTCTTGTAAATTTATAAAGTACTGAATCCTTTTGTTTAATCAAAGCCACTACTGCATTTTTTACAGCTTTATTATCTGAGGTATCTTTTAAATTTCCCGATACTGTAATATTTTGGCTTAAAGATATTGTGACAAAACAAAGCATTGCAATACACAATGCAGACAGCTTGTACATAAGTAGGGTTGGTTTTATTTTTAGTGGCTAAAACTAAATTGCAGGTTAAAAGTCATCTGATAATTATAAAATTTTACTAACAGTTTCTTATTTAAATTAAAGCAAAAATCAATTTTTCCAAAATCCGTTAACAACTCACTTTTTAATAGCTGCTGTTTTGATTTAGTAAAATAAAGAAATAGCTATTCAGGTATTTACTTTATAATAATGAACTCCATAAAAACTGGTTAATCCAGCTTTTATTTTCTTCCGAGTCACCCCAATCTTTTGATCGGTCTATTAAAAAAGATTTATACTCCTTTTTTGACATAGTTTTTTTTGAAGTTGCAGGTTTGATAATAGTTTCATCAACTCCGGTTATATTTACTTTTGTTGCAATCCAGGATGTGTACAGCCTCGGTATTGTCATCCCTAATATCATTCCAGGCAAGCCTGATATACTACAGGGTCCACCACTTATAGTAATTTCATAAGTATAAAAAGCAAAAACATAAACACTGTCATTTATTTTACCCGTGGCCTTTCTGCAATTAAACCCTGCAATTACTCTATTTTCATTCGATAATTTCCATTCAATTTTGTATATACTATCCTTAATAAAAAATGGTGAGCCTGCAATTACTTTTTTTGTGTTGTAAATACTGGTATTATGATCCAAAAACCATTCATTTTCTTCATCTTCTTTTTTTAAATAGCCGGGCAGTTTGTCGGCTTCATTAAAATGGTCAAGCTTATAAATACTTTTATTATCTGCAAAGCTGTATTTAAAATACGCTGTTTTAAATGTGGGCACTTTGTCTTCCATAAGCTGAGCCCAAAAACCTTCTCCCATTGTTTTTTTAATATTCGTTTTTACTTCAAACT
>JAYSTT010000400.1:0-7262 GCA_043719495.1 Ferruginibacter sp.
CAAATGCATATTCTAAAACGATTTAATTGCCTTGGGAGGAATTGCATCTTCATTATTTAAAGCCAGGTTGGTATGCTTTGTAAATGCAGCGTTGGCGCACCAACAATTTTGCTGAAATTAAAGCTACACGTTTTTAAACTGATTGCTATTGTTGTGGGAGTGGGCTTAGGGCTGTGTTGTTGTTTTATTATTTTTTCTAAGTTTATGCTGCGGTTACAAACCGCTAAGACTAGTAAACACCAGTCGCCTGCCTACGGCAGAAGACTGGCGCCAGTGGGTGAAAAATTGCCATATAACTATCATTGAGTAACCTAATTAACTATCACTAAAGTTCGATAATATTTCAAATAATTCTTTAGCTCGATCAGTCTCAATATTTAATCCGAATTTGATTGCCTCAATTGAATCCAATAAATCTTCCATACAATTAGTTAATGAAGTAATATTTACAATTTGGTTTTTTTCAGTGGAATAGGTGCCATCTTTACTAATAGGGTATCTATAAGAGAAGGAATTTTTATCTAAAACAGAGTATTGTTCAGCAATCATCAGAATGTTTTTAATGACACCTCTCAATGCTTCGTCATTTTTAAAAAGCCTTGTAAGAATTTCGGAACTTAGTTTTGCTAAGTCAACTAACAAATGATGGTTATACAATTTGTTATCAAGGTTCTCCTGATTTTTGAAACTTGACAATCTAATGCCCTGGTATATAATATTCTTTAAATCCAATTCAAAAGCATGTCTATATAAAAATACTATTGGATAACCTTCATAGTCTCCAAACCCATTCTGCGAAAGAAATTTATCAGAAAGTGATTTTGCTGCTTTACGGTATCCTTTTGCGTAAATACCAAAATCATATTTTGGGTCATGTGTAAAAGAGCTTATGATATTTGAAGTATCTAATTTTTCGTTGAGATTCATAAAATTATTTCTTTAGGACTATTTTACTTTTAAAAAGGCAAATCTTCAATAATATCATCAGAGAGAGTTTTCTTATTCTTCGCCTTGGTTTGTGTCTTCACAAACCATTCGCTTCCATCTACGCTAAGATAAAAGCCTAACAAAGTTATACCGTTGAACGGAGCGTCGCCACCGCAGTCCAATCAACGCTCAAATGCCCGCCCCCAAAAATAAAACCTACTTCTTTTTCGCCACAGCCTTCTTTGCCGGAGCTTTTTTAGCAGCCGCTTTCTTTGCTGGTGCTTTTGTTTTTTTATCAAAAGCCTTTGGCTCCTGCAGCAATATCATTTTCTTTACCTCGTCAATTTCTAAGGCCTGTAATTCTTCAGGCGTATATTTTCCTTTGGCGCCGCTGCCGGTAAGTTTGTATTTCTTTTTGCCCATTTTTATAATAGCACCCCAGCGTTCGTTTTCAATAGTGATTTTTTCTTCGGGAAAAGCTTTAATAACACGGTTGGCTTCTTTTACAATTTTAGCCTGTATCAATTCATTAATATCATTTTGGGATAGGTTATCGTAATTATACCGAACAGGAATATTGATGAACATTTCGTTCCATTTAATAAAAGGGCCAAACCTGCCTTTGCCTTTGGTAACAGGTTTATCTTCATACATCGCCACAGGCATATCGGCTTTTTGCTTTTCGTTGATCAATGCAATTGCCCTTTCTAAATCTACATTGCCCGGCTCTTCGCCACGGGGGATAGAGATGAACTGGTCGCCAAATTTTACATAAGGGCCAAAGCGGCCAATGTTAACTGTTATTTCCTGTCCTTCATATTCGCCCAGTGGTGCACCCAGTTTAAATAATTCCATCGCATCTTCAAACGAAATGGTCTCAATGCTCTGCGATGCTTTCAGTTTGGCAAATTTTGCTTTTTCCTCGCCCTCGCTTACGCCTATTTGTACCATGGGGCCATAGCGCCCCATACGTGCAATTACAGGTTTGCCTGTTTCGGGGTCGGTACCCAGCGCTCTTTCACCTACCGAACGTTCTGCATTTTCAAGGGTATGCTCCACACCCTCATGAAAAGGCCTATAAAAATCACTTACCATGGTATTCCAAATCAATTTACCATCGGCAATTTCATCAAACTCTTTTTCTATTTCGGCAGTAAAATTATAATCCATCACTTTATCAAAATGCTGGTTTAAAAAATCGGTTACCACAAGACCTAAATCGGTGGGGAATAATTTATTTTTTTCTGCTCCGGTATTTTCCTGCTCGGTTACTTTTACAATTTTATCATCTTTTAGTTTTAAAATCCTAAAATCCCTTTTTACGCCTTCCTTATCTTTTTTCTCTACATAAGTTCTTTTAATAATTGTAGAGATAGTGGGGGCGTAGGTACTTGGCCTGCCAATGCCCAGCTCTTCTAATTTTTTTACCAGGCTGGCTTCGGTATATCTTGCACTGTGCTTGGTAAATCTTTCTGTTGCCAGCATCTGATTAAAATTCAGCATTTGCCCTACAGTTAAATTTGGTAAGCGGCTTTCGTCATTATCTTCTGCATCATCATCGTCGTTGCTTTCCATATACACTTTTAAAAAGCCATCAAACTTTATTACCTGTCCGCTGGCAGTTAAGTCTTCGTTGTTGGTGCTGATGTTTATTTTAGCGGTGGTGTTTTCTAATTCTGCATCGGCCATTTGGCTGGCAATGGTACGCTTCCAAATCAATTCATACAATCGGTTTAAATCAAAATCATGTACCGATTTATTTTCCATGTAGCTAGGGCGTATGGCTTCATGTGCTTCTTGTGCACTTTCGTTTTTGTTTTTATATTTGCGTATCTGTAAATATTTATCGCCAAAGCTTTTTCCTATTTCTGTTTTAATAGCATCCATGGCTGTTTCACCCAGGTTTACACTATCAGTACGCATATAAGTTATCTTACCACTTTCGTACAGCTTTTGTGCCAGCAACATGGTTTTGCTTACGCCGTATCCTAATTTACGGCTGGCTTCCTGTTGTAAGGTAGATGTGGTAAAAGGTGCAGCAGGCGTACGTTTGCCCGGCCTTACCTGTATATCTTTAACCGTGTATTTTGCACCAATACAACTTTGCAAAAACTTTTCGGCATCATCTGCCTGGTTAAACTTACTGCCTTCGGCTTTAAAGTTTACGCTCCTGTTATTTATATCTGTTGCGGCTAATGATGCTTCAATTTTAAAACTGGCAACAGGTGTAAACTGGTTGATCTCTCTTTCTTTTTCTACAATTAATTTTACTGCCACACTTTGTACACGGCCAGCACTAAGGCCGCCTTTCATACCAATCTTGCGCCACAGCACTGGGCTTAATTCAAAACCCACAATTCTATCTAAAACCCTTCTGGCTTGCTGTGCATTTACCAAATCCATATTTATGGTACGTGGATTTTGCACTGCTTTTAAAATAGCCGGTTTAGTAATTTCATGAAAAACAATTCGCTTGGTAGTCTTCGGATCCAGCTTCAATACTTCTGCCAAATGCCAGCTGATACTTTCTCCTTCACGGTCCTCATCCGATGCCAGCCATACTTCATCGGCCTTTTTAGCCAGTGCCTTTAAATCATTTACCACTTTTGTTTTATCGGGAGATATAATATACTTGGGTTGAAAATTATTATTGATATCAATGCCCATATCATTTTTCTCTAGGTCACGTATGTGGCCAAAGCAACTTTTTACTTCAAAGTCTTTTCCTAAAATGCCTTCAATGGTTTTTGCCTTTGCAGGACTTTCTACTATCAATAAGTTTTTTGCCATTTTATTTTTTTATGTACCCAGCTTTATTTTTTCTGTTCATCTTCAGTGGCGTCGCACTCTTCAACAGTAAACCTTTGCTGAACTTTAATTGTGTTTTATTGATTATACTATGCTAAAAAATGTATGAATTATCAACCTTACAGAGATAAATTTATTACACAATCTTCGCTTCAACCTCCTCCATTTCCCTCTCCTGTAGGAGTTCCTGCAAGGGAACGAACGTAGTTCAAGGTGAGGTACTTTTCACTGCAATATTAGTTTAAAATTGAAAAATCAAATTTTTTCTTCTTAAACGGAAAACTGATTTGAATATTTTACAGGAAATTTTCGATGGCTTTTTTTACAATTACATCATGGTAAATTTTGCGATGCCCAAGCCCTTTAGTGATCATAAATTTTATGTTGGGATGATTATCTTCTTTCACTTTTAATGCATCACTCAGTGGAGTAATATCATCCTCTTCATCATGTACCCACAGAATTTGCGCTTTTACATTTTTAACGGCACGGCGTATGGAAAACCATCCCGTTTGTTTTCCGCTTTTCTTTAAAACAAGTTTATCAAATTCTTTTCTGATGGCTATATCATTAATTTTAAGCATGGCCAGTGCACCATCAATTGCCGAAGTAGTTTCAGTGGCCGGGGCAATAAAAACAATTTTAATAGTTTCATCCTGTGGTAAACTTTCCATGGCAAGGCTTAATGCAATACCACCAAACGAATGCGCTATAAAACTATTTACGGGCCCGTATAATTCAATAACTTTTTTAATCATTTCGCTGTACTCCACTGCATTGGTGCTGGTACCTTCACTTTCGCCATGTGCAGGCGCATCAAAAGATAATACTTCATATCCTTTTTTTACCAGGGGCGCAACATAGCTGTCAAATTTAAGTGCAGCAGAGCTAAAACCATGCAGCAAAAGCGCTTTTTTGGGTTGAGGATGGTTCCACCTGTGCCCTTTAATTATATTACCGTTAAGTGTAAATGTTATCTTTTCTGCATTTTTTGGAGCTTCCTTACGTTTAGCTTTTGAAGGTGGGGTACAAAATAATACAAAGGCTTCTTCTGCTGCTTTTTGTTTAGATATAAAAGCAATTGCTTTTAATTTTGTTTGAATGTAAGCAATTCCCAATCTTTGCGATAATTTCATTAAACAAAGATACTGTTATGAAGGTAGTTATTATAGGATCGGGTAATGTTGCCACAGTATTGGGCCGTTTATTTAAAAAGAATAACCACAGGGTAATTCAGGTAATGAGCAGGCACCTGGCACATGCAAAGGTATTGGCTGATGAATTGGGATGCAGCTTTACCAATTATGATGGAACTACTGATATGTCAGCAGACCTTTACTTTGTTGCAATTACTGATGGAGTGCTGTTTGATTTAAATAAATCTTTTAAACTGGGCAATAAATTAATTGTACATAGTGCAGGTTCTGTTTCAAAAGAGGTTTTAAAAGATATTTCCACCAACTATGGTATACTTTATCCCTTTCAAAGCTTAAGAAAGGAAATGGAAGCTATACCTGATATACCATTATTGGTAGATGCTAATACCGAGGAGGCATTAACACTAATTGAAGATTTTGCAAAAACACTTTCTTCTACTGTTAAAAGAACAACGGATGAAGAAAAATTAAAATTGCATGTGGCAGGTGTGGTAGTAAGCAATTTTACCAACCATCTGTATGCCGTTGCTGAAGATTTTTGTAAAAAAGAAAATCTTGATTTTGAATTACTATTACCATTAATAAAGGAAACAGCCAATCGCATAACCAAACATTCCCCGGCCGATGTTCAAACAGGGCCTGCATTTAGAAATGACGTTTTTACTTTAGATAAACACCTGAGGATTTTAAGTACCCATCCAAAATTAAAATACCTCTATTTAAAATTAACCGATAGTATTATGAACCGTTAAAATCATTTTCTTGGGAAAACGATATCAGTTCTTACTGAAAAAGGGTCCACTGGCTTACCATTTTTGTCTACCGGGTCACCAATATAAATTTCATAAGGTGCCCCATTACCTGATTTTTTTTCATCTTTCAATCTTTCCCTGATGGCCACATAACCCTGGTTCAAAAGATTATAAGGGCCATAAAAATGTGCCATCATCACACTATCAGCATTCATTTCTTTTACAAACACGTTCTTTGGCAGTTTGGCCGGCCTTTTAGAAACAGGAACACCTGCTTCAAAAAAGAAAGGTGCTTTTTCACTTTTATACCATGCCATTGGAGCTCCTTCCATTTTAATTCCATTCTTTTTAAGTACCTCAGCTAATTTAACAGCATAAATAACGCCCAGTTTTGCTCCAATTCCTTCCATAAGTTTTGCACTGTCTTTCATATAAATAACTATTCTTTTTGGGGCTATTGTATCCACAATATTAATGATAGCAGGCTTTTGGATATTCAGCACTTCTTTATCTTTTGGTGCCGCTGTTTTAATCGTTTTTGCAGTATCCATTTTATTATCCTTGCTCTTTTTATCAGGGGTACTGCAGGAAATAAAAAGTAAAAAAGGAGCAAAAAGGGGAATTACTAATGTTTTTTTCATTGTTTAAAATTTATATGCCAATGAAAAATACTAAAAACTTTTTTAGAAACCAAGTATTGGCAGAACAGTAAAGACTGTAAGTTTTATGATAAGGTTGTAACCTTTAGTAGAAATATTATACTATAAAATGGAATATTTTCCTTTATTAGTAATATTAAATTAGGTTTGCACTCCGAAATTTGCAGTATGTATACAATTACGTTTAAATTTGAACAGAAGGGGCTGGAACCAATTACACTTAATAATATTGAACACGACCAATCACTGTTAGAAATAGCTTTAAAAAATGACATTAATCTGCACCATAATTGCGGTGGTGTATGTGCCTGCAGCACCTGTCATTTGTATGTAGAACAGGGGGGAGATTTTATGGAAGAATTAAGTGATAAGGAAGAAGATTTTATTGACAGGGCCATTAATCCAAGATTAAACTCAAGGTTAGGATGCCAGTGTGAATTGCACAAAGGTGGGGGTAGTATTGTGGTTACACTGCCCGACCAAACACAATTTTTGGGAGAATAAAAAGTGTTTATTGGTTGATTGGTTTAATTGTACCATCGATCTGCCAATAAATTAATCAGCCAATCAACTATTTAACTAATTAATCAATTACCATGAGTTTTGAATTACCCATACACTGGAACGATTACGAGGATATTGCTATGAAACTGTACGAACGTTTTGGCGATGACTTTAATGAAGGTAGAATTTACAGAATTCGTTTTACCGATTTATTGAAATGGATTTTAGAAATCCCCAATTTTGTGGGCAAAGCTGAGGAAAGCAATGAAGGCCATTTGGAAATGATACAAAGCACCTGGGTGTATGAATGGAGGGATAACCAAAAATAAGTTGTAGGTAATAAGTTATAAGTGTGCATCATAAATTAACTATTCAACATGAATGTTCTTGAACTTTTTAAACCCATTAAAACCTTTGTTTTTGATATTGATGGGGTACTGGCAATAGATACCATG
>JAYSTT010000005.1:0-1883 GCA_043719495.1 Ferruginibacter sp.
TCCTGTGCGATAGTGGTTAAAAATTTTAGTGCAATGGGTTTTACTGCCGGTCCGCAATAGCCGCCAAAAACAGATTTACCTGCAACATAAGGATTGGGAACTAATGTATCTAAATCCACTCCGGTAATTGATTGAATGGTATTAATTAATGATAATGCATTGGTACCTGCTTTTACTACCGATCTTCCTGTTGGTACAACCGAATGTACATTGGGAGTGAGTTTGGTAATAACAGGTATCGTTGCTTTTTCCATCACCCACTCTACTACCATGCAGGCAATTTCAGGGTCTTGCCCAACTGCTGCGCCCATGCCACGTTCCGTCATTCCATGCGGACAACCGAAATTTAATTCCAATCCATGTGCACCGGTATCCTCACATTTTTTTATTAATTCGTGCCAGCTGTTTTTATCATTATCGGCCATTAGTGAAACTATCATTGCCCTGTCGGGAAATAATTTTATACATTCTGTTATCTCTTTTAAATTTATTTCCAAAGGCCTGTCGCTGATGAGTTCAATATTATTAAAACCCATCACCTTTTGTCCGCCATAATCCACTGCAGAGTAACGTGAAGAAACATTTTTTACCTGGCTGCCTAATGTTTTCCAAACCACACCGCCCCATCCGGCTTCAAATGCACGCAGCACATTAAATTTTTTATCTGTTGGCGGCGCACTGGCCAACCAAAAAGGGTTGGGAGATTTTATGCCGAGGAAGTTTGAAGATATGTTTGCCATATGAAGCCCCTATCCCCTAAAGGGGGAAACGAAGTAGATTAGTTAGAAGATTAAGTTTTATATTTTTTATTATAAGCATTTGTGATTATTATCAACTCTAAAAAAATTGCATTTTCTTTTTTTGAGCCCGTCTATATTTCTCTGTTCAACTTCATTGGCGTCGCACTCTTCAACAGTATATTTTTATTCAGCATTCTAAAATTTTTATTTATTTTAATATCACCCTTTCCGGAATGTTATAAATTAAACATCAATCTCCGTTTTATTCTTCTCCATTTCCCTCCCCTTTGGGGAGGATAGGAGGGGCTAAATATTGTATTATTGCAGCAGCCCCATCCTTTCCTGCCTGCACTGCATCCACCACTTCCTTTCCACCGTTTACTGTATCACCACCAGCAAATACACCTTTGATATTTGTTGTACAATTATCAATAACGATCTTCCCTTTTTTATTCTCTATTCCATTATCAATTATCAATTGCTCAAAAGGTATTTGCCCTGCTGCTTTAATCACCATGTCAACATCTAAAGAAAATGTTTCGCCAGTTTCAACAGGACTTTTTCTTCCACTTTTATCGGGCTCTCCTAATCGCATTATACTGCAAATAATTTCAGACACTTTTCCATTAATACCTTTCAATTCTTTTGGCGCTGCTAACCAGATTATTTTACAACCATCAAGCATAGCAATATCCAGTTCATGTTGTGTGCAGGGCATTTCTTCCTGCGTTCTTCTGTACAACATCGTTACTTCTTTTGCACCCAAACGTTTGGCTTGAGTGGCGGCATCAATTGCCGTCATGCCCATACCAATTACGGCTACTTTATCACCCACAGGTATTGTAGAAAAACCTTTATCTCTTAAATTATAAATAAATTTTATCGCATCTTCCACGCCTTCTAAATCTTCACCGGGAATATCTAATTGTCTTGCCAGGCCGACACCTATGCCAAGAAATACTGCATCATATTTTTTTTGCAAGTCAGCCAGTGAAAAATTCTTTCCTAATTCCTGATTATGTTTTATTTCAATGCCACCTAGTGATAAAATATAATTTACTTCGTCTTCGCAAAACTCCGGTGTTACTTTATAAGCTGCAATGCCGTAAGTCATGAGGCCGCCACCTTTACTTTCCTTTTCAT
>JAYSTT010000041.1:0-10701 GCA_043719495.1 Ferruginibacter sp.
GTAGATTTGAAAAGACTTTTAACAGGAGCAGTTTATTATGATAAAATGAAGGATGCTTTTCATTTCAGGGATTGATTATTTCGCCCAATGATAATGGAATAATTAAAATTGTAAAGATTGCAGTTTTTATTTTTCTCAATAATAATATCCAAAAATAATATTCATCTCATCTTCGCTGGTTAAACCAAAACTTATTGTTTTGCTGGAGGTATTATTATAGGTTACTACACTGGTTAAACCTTCGCCGGCATTAAGTTGTATAGGTGTGGTAAGGTTTAGTGCAAGCGGATGCTGCCAGTCGGTATTTTCATAAACTATCTCTCCATTTCTTGGGCCGCCTAAAATTTTTATTACAAATTTCTCTCCCATTTTATGAAAATGCGATGTAAGCATAATAACAGTTACCGCGTTGGGAAAAGTAAAGTTTGTAGTAATGGTTTTGCGCTGGTTGGCAGGAATTGAAAAATTAAGGTTGGCAAAGTTTAGTGACTTAGCTTCCTTAGCAACCGTTGCCTGAGGTACGGTGTAAAGATTTATAAAATTCTCTCCGGTTAAACCGGCAGTCTGCTTATTAAAATAATGTGCATTTAAATCCAAAGCTGTATTTGCAGGAATTTTTAAAGCTACCCCTGGAGGAAAAGTATAAGTTGCATTAACATCTGTGCCGCCACCTAAAAAAATATGATTCTGCATTTGTAAAAAAGTAGTGGTATTTATAGATCCATCCGCATTGTATAAATCTCTTAAAACATTTAAGGCTGGCATTAATGCAGTATTTTGAAATCCGTACAAAACAAGGTGATGGCTATTGGGCCTGCCACGCATTACAAACTTATTTACATAAACCGTTGAAGCGTTTGGCGTATTCCTTCTTATAAATACTTCTCTTTCTGTATTGGGCTTTACAGTAAAAGTGTCTATTTTAATTTGAAACCCATCTGCAGCAGCGGGGGGATCTAAGGGTATAAAAGGTTGTGAGCAAACTGTGGTATTATCCAACAGTGTTTCGTCTGCTACACTGCCCGTTTTAGGTGCTCCTTTAATTATCCATTGTTTAATAAATTCAATTTGTCCCAAACTTAAATATGTACCTCCTAATGGCATTGTAGCTCCGTAATTTGCTGAGTGATGCCCAGCCTGGCAATCGGTTTTATGATACAGCAAACTTTTTAAATAATCTCCGGGTTTTACTCTTACAATGCCATCAGTATTTGCTGCAGTATTTTTTGATGGCTTGTTAATTAAATTATCAAAAGCTACATCGGCAGAAAGTATAAGGTTATGCTGTGCATAGGTTGCATCAGTAGCTGCAGCATGGCAGCCGCCTGTAGCACAAGAAGGAGTAAAGATTTTTTCCTGAATAATTGCCCAGCTGTCTTTTTTTGAAGTATCATTTGTACCCGTATTTTTTTTACAGGATGGCATTAAAAGCGACAAGCTTAAAATTGCAGCAATGCAAATGGTTGTTATAAAAGATTTCATAAAATTTATTAAGTCGTTTTTTACAGAGTTTTCATGTTGTCCGGAAACCTTTTTATCACGCTTGAGCTTATAATCATTCCATCGGATGGTTACCCAATTTACAATAATTAATTTAAAGCCAATAATACCTGCCAGGCTTCTTTAACTTTTCCTTTATTTAATAATTCTTTAGCATAAATATGCAATTCCTTTTCCATCTCATCCGGGTTAATGGAATAATACTGAATGATGTTTTTTAATTTATCATCATCAAAAGCGGGATCGACTAAAGGTATTTCGTTTATATTGGCTAATTGGCCCAAATTATTTCCGGAAAGTATGGTGCTGTTTTTAATGGATGCCGGCAAAACATCAACTCCAATTCCCAATTGTGTATTTGGTTTTTCCACTTTAAATAAATTGCTTTCATCAACTTTGCAATACCAGTCGCCGCCAAGCCTTGCCACGTGATGTATTTTTGTTTGATCAATTTTTCCTTCTGCAGTTAAAATGCTGCTGTCAATATGCATGCACAATACCTCACATATGACAAGATTTCCGGCACCGCCCTCTGTACCCAATGGTTTTACTTCAATTACTCTGCACTCTAATTTTATTTTACTTTCTTTTACCATTGGCGGTTTTACTATAGTTGCTGCCTGCATAGTAAATCCTGCTTTTTCAAACTCATTGGTACCTTTTGCAAACTCACAACTGGCCAGTGATGTTTGATGTACCATATTATAGTCAACCATATTGATAACCACTTCTGGAATTTTAAGTACATTCTGTAAAGTATGCTTGGTGGTATTATCCCTCATTCTTCTTGCTGGCGAAAAAATGACTATTGGCGGATTGGAAGAAAACAGGTTGAAAAAACTAAAGGGGCTTAAATTAATATTTCCTTCGGCATCAGTGGTTGATGCAAAACAAATTGGCCTGGGTGCAATGGCATGCTGCAAATAATTTTGCACATCCATTGGTTTAATATCTTTAAGAATTATCGTTTTATACATTTTTCTTTAAAGCTAAAATTGAAAAGTCACTTTCATCCCTCACAATAGTGTTACTTAATCTTCCCAATCCATCTATTCCCATTTCCACCACATCTCCTTCTTTCAGCCATTGTTCTTCATAATCGGGGTTGTTTAATTTTCCAGTACCATTCAATTCTAAAAAGCAACCCGTACCCACAGTGCCACTGCCTATAACATCACCTGCATAAAGGTTAACACCATAACTTGCCCTTTCAATAATTTCCGCAAAGGTCCAGTCCATATCGGCAACATTACCTTCGCTAACCTGTACCCCATTAACCCAACATTTCATATTTAAATTCCAGGCTTTGCCGGTATGGTTTTCTTTGCAGGGCACTTCAAATTGTTCCAGTTCATCTAATGTAACCAACACCGGGCCAATAACTGTACTAAAATCTTTACCTTTTGCCGGGCCAAGGTTCAGCAGCATTTCTTCCATTTGCAATGTTCGGGCGCTCATATCATTCATTATCATCAAACCGCCAATATATTCATCAGCTTCTGCTGCTCTTATATTTCTACCTGATTTGCTTATCACAATTGCAACTTCCAGTTCAAAATCTAATTTTTTAAAATGATCAGGCATACAAATGATGTCGCCGGGGCCTTGTATAGAGTTGTGATTAGTAAAATAGAAAATGGGATATTGATCAAACTCAGGAATCATATCCACTTTTCTGTTACGCCTGGCAGCTGCCACATGCTGCCTGAATGCATACCCATCTCTGCAACTGCTGGGGTGAGGTACAGGTGCCAAAATTGTGGCTTGGGGGTATGCAATACCTAAACTGCTTTTTCCCATACCATCCTTTATGCGCTGTTCTGCAGCTTTTGCAATGGGTAACATATCATCCCAATAATTTAAAAACATATTCATACTTACCGGCAAGTCTGGATGAAGTGTGTCGGTATCGTATAAATTGCCATTTACTAAAATAGCTAACTGTTGCTGTTCGTCTTTTAAATAAGTTACTAATTGCATAATAGGTAAATTGATGCCAAAAATAGCAAATTATACAACGATTAAATTAACTAACAAATTATTGTTTTTTAAGACTAAGTACTAATTTTGTACTCTTAAAACGGAATCATGAAATTCGAGAAGATTCATAATAAAGGGCAAGCTCGGCTTTTTAAGAATCAGTACCTGGAATACCTAACTAAAACACACCCGTTAGTTATTTGGGGTTTGTATATACCATTAATTGGTTTGATGCTTTATTACAGTGGGGCAGTTTTGAAATTGGCATCTGTACAAATTATCATTATTTTTTTAGGGGGTATTTTTTTCTGGAGCCTTTTTGAATATTGTATTCATCGATACATATTTCATTTTGTTGCAAAAAGTAAGAGGGCAACAAAAATTGTTTACTTAATCCATGGCAATCATCACGAGTATCCCAGAGACAGGGAAAGATTATTTATGCCGCCGGCGCCCAGTTTAATTATTGCTTCAATAGTTTTCTCTCTCCAGTATATAATGTTCAGCCTGTTTAGTGCTAATGGATTTGTATTTGCTTTTTTTTCAGGTTTTATGTTAGGTTATTTAATGTACGGCACCATGCATTATGCCATACATGCCTGGAACCCTCCTTTTAAATGGATGAAACCTTTGTGGCGTAACCATCACCTCCATCATTATAAAAATGATCATATGGGTTTTGGGGTAAGTTCTACATTATGGGATCATGTATTTGGAACAATGTTTGATTTAAGTAAAGAAAAAGAGGATACCGCAAAAACAAAAGAGCTGATGTTTAAATGATTTTTAATGCCAATTGTAAAATGATAGGCTTTGTAAATACTCAAAAGCAGATTAACTACCTTTTTCTTTTTTTTCTTACTATTATCTTCCTAAGTATTTTTTAATAAAATACCCTTTATGCTTAGGTAAGGGAGCAAAAATTTATCTGTCCTTTAGTGGTTGAATTCAATATACAATACCCAAAAATATTGATGTTTGAGCCCTATTTACTGCAAAGGTTTTTAAAATACCAAAAAAACATTATCTTACTCAGGCATATTAAATAAAATCTTTAAAATTATGACAACAATTGCTCTCTATAATCTTAAAGGCGGTGTAGGTAAAACCGCCAGCTGTGTAAACTTTGCCTATTTAGCTGCAGCGGATGGTTTTAAAACGCTGTTATGGGATATTGATCCACAAGGTTCTTCTTCTTTTTATTATAAAGCAAAGCCTAAAACACATCCCGGAATAAAAAAACTCATTACTAAGGATGCTGACCTGGAAAGTGCAATAATGAGTACTGATTTTGAACTTTTGGATGTAATACCTGCCGATAATAACAGCCGGAGTTTTGATATTATGCTGGAAGAAATGAAGGGCAATAAAAACCGGCTTAAAGGCATTTTAAAACAACTGGATAAAGAATATGATTTTGTTTTTATTGACTGCCATCCCGGTTTTAGTGCATTAAGTGAAAATATTTTTAATGCTGCAGATATTGTGTTAATGCCTGTAATTCCCACTACTTTATCTATCCGCACTTATCAAATGGTAAAAGATTATTTTAAAGAAAAAGATATGGATATTAGTAAAATGATGTGCTTTTTTACTATGGCCGATTTACGTAAAAATATGCACAACGAAATAATGGAAGAGCTGTATAAAGACAAACGTTTTTTTCAGAATTATATCCCCTATTTATCAGATGTTGAAAAAATGGGTATCCACAAAGCACCCATTATGGAATTTGCCAATAGCAGCTATGCAGCCAAATGTTACCGCGAACTTTGGACAGAAATTAAGGAGGGGGTTCTGGAATAATTTTGTATTGAAATTTATTATGAGAATTTATTATTTAGTTTTGTCAAATTATGAAAAGAGAAATCAACTCCTGGTTCAGTCCTTCTTTACAAAAAGAAATGCCCATTGTTACTTATGGCGATTATGGCTTTGCATTATTATTGGTACCAACAGCAGCAGCAGATTATCTGGAATACGAACGATTTCAGATGATGGAAACTCTGGCGCCTTATATTAATGGCGGAAAAGTAAAAGTATTTTCAGTTAACAGTATCAATACCGAAAGCTGGTTAAACAAACAAATGCAGGGCGAGCATAAAGCCATCCGCCAAAATCAGTTTAACAACTATATTTATAACGAGGTGATTCCGTTTATAAGAAACAGTACCTCCCGGGATACCCCTATTATCACCTGTGGCGCTTCATTTGGTGCCTTGCACAGCATGAATCTTTTTTTAAAACGCCCCGACTTAATTAATGGGGTTATTGCAATGAGTGGGGTATATAATTTAATGGAATATACCGATGGCTTTTATGATGAGCAGGTATATTATAATTCTCCCATGCATTATATCCCTAACCTTAACAATCATTATGTGCTGGAGCAAATTCGTAGCAGCAAAAACATACACATTCTTACCGGAAGTGGCGCCTATGAGGCCCCCGATGCTGCCAAAGAATTTGCCGGGGTATTGTACAGCAAAGGCATTAATTACGAACTGGATGTTTGGGGTACAGAGTGGAAACACGACTGGCCAACCTGGAGGGCCATGTTACCCGCCTATTTAGAAACCCGTTTTTAATTTTTTTACCCAAAATACAATAAAACACAGTTTTTTCTGTTAACAACAGTAATCCCTTATAAATCCAGTCACATGAAAAAGCCGGTGCTTCTATTTACACTTAAGTGTTTTGTAATTGTTTACTTTGCTGCTTGTATTAATATAGATAAATTTTCCATTTCTAATTCAGTAACACGATTGGTAACTAAAGGTAAATGGAAGGTAAATTGCTACAGCAATACTAATATTGATAATACTTGCAATTTTAAAGACTATACTTTTACTTTTGATGAATCAGGCCGGGTTACAGCCCTTAAAGATGGAGTAATTTTTACCGGCAGCTGGCTGGAAGATAATATTGCAAAAAAAATAACTATACATTTTAATAATTCCAATGCTGTACTTAATGATCTAAATGATTACTGGAATATTACTGCAATAACCGATGCCGGAATAAACTTTGAAAAAAACAGCACCAATAACACCGAAAAATTTTATATCACTGCATTATAAATTTATTCTTTCTATTTGGCGGCTTAATTTATTAAGCCGCTTTTTTTATCCCTTTCTGTTTAACTACCCACCTAATACCTTTGTGTCTTGCTATTAAACTCTTTATATTTGTTGTACCTAACCTTACAACTTTAAATGGCCATTTTTGATATTAAACTTCCTGCATCAATTGCCCGGGCTCTTCATTTACCTGTAAGTGATCCACGGCGCCAGCAATTAAAAGTGCTTAAAAAATTATTACGAAAAGCAAGGTTTACAGAGTTTGGCCAGCGTTACCGTTTTGATGATATTTTATTGAGCCGTCATCCCGGGAAAAAATTTCAGCAAATGGTGCCAACATATAATTACAATAAAATTTACGATGCCTGGTGGCATAAATCAAAAGAGGGTATACCGGATGTTTGCTGGCCGGGGGTAATAAAATACTTTGCATTAAGCAGTGGCACAAGTGATGCTACAAGCAAATTTATTCCCATTACAAAAGAATTATTACGCAGCAATGTAATTACCAGTTTTAAACAACTTATAAGCTTTACCAAATATCACGATGTTCCAAAAAGTGCAGTGGGCAAAGGTTGGTTAATGTTGGGTGGCAGTACACAGCTACAAAAAGGGCCTACTTATTATGCCGGCGATTTAAGCGGCATTCAGCAAAAGAATATTCCACTTTGGTTTCAGGGCCTTGGCCTGTATAAGCCCGGCAAAAAAATTGCCCGCCAAAAAGACTGGGGGAAAAAGTTAGAAGAGATAGTGGAAAATGCTCCCAACTGGGATATTGGTTTTATTATTGGGGTACCTGCATGGTTGCAGTTGTGCATGGAAAAAATTATTGATCGCTATAAACTTAATAATATTCATGAGCTATGGCCAAATCTTTCCTTTTATGTACATGGTGGTGTTGCCATGGAACCTTATAAAAAAGGGTTTGAAAAATTATTGGGAAGGCCGCTTATCTATATTGAAACCTATTTGGCAAGTGAAGGTTTTTTAGCGTATCAAAACCGGCAGGATACAAAAGGAATGCACCTTGCTTTAAATAACAATATCTTTTTTGAATTTGTGCCTTTTGATGATAATAATTTTGACAGTGACGGTAACATGGTAGAACAACCGGAAGTTTTAATGATTCATGAGATTGAAGAAAATAAAGATTATTCCATTTTAATAAGTACAAATGCCGGGGCATGGCGTTATGCCATTGGCGATACAATAAGACTAATTGATGCCGAAAGAAGTGAAATAATTATTACAGGAAGAACAAAACATTTTATAAGTTTGGTAGGCGAGCATTTAAGTGTGGATAATATGAATAAAGCCATTGAAATGGTAAGTGAAGAACTAAATATCTCTATACCGGAATTTACTGTGGCTGGTGTGCCGTATGGCGATTTTTTTGCTCATCACTGGTTTGTTGCCACCGATGATAAAGTAAATGCAGCTTCATTGGCTGCCCTCATTGATAATAAATTAAAAGAGCTGAATGATGATTATGAAGTGGAACGTAAACATGCATTAAAAGATGTTATTGTTGATGTAATGCCCGAAAAATGCTTTATGGATTTTATGAAAGCAAAAGGAAAAGAAGGAGGTCAACATAAATTTCCCAGGGTATTAAAAGGAAAAATGCTGGAAGACTGGCAAAAATTTATTAAAGGAGAATTAATAGATAACTAAAGCTAAAATAAAAATCATTTAACTGTTCAATGATTGAGGCTTTACTAAAAGGGCTGGCAATAAGTTTACTGCTGATTTTTTCGGTAGGCCCCGTAATATTTACAATAATAAAACAAAGTATCAATCATGGCAGGCGTGGTGGCTTTAGTTTTGTAGCAGGCGTATGGTTAAGTGATATTATTTGGGTGATGCTCAGTGTAAGTTTTAGCGAAGCAGTAAAAACCCTATTACATTTTAAAATTCCTATTGGTATTGCAGGCTGTTGCTTTTTAATTAGCATGGGTATTTATTTTGTATTTATTAAAAAAATAAAGCCTCGTCAAACACAGGAGCCTGTTGAAATTGCAGGAGATGAAATTACCCCAACAGGAAAAAAAACAAATTATTTTGCCATATTTACTTCTGGCTTTATAATTAATACTCTTAACCCTGCAGTTATTTCTTTTTGGGTTATTATGGCGGCATCCTTAGCCTCTGTTTATACTTTCAATCACCAGATAATTATTTTTTGTACCTGCCTTGGCATAAATATACTGGCCGATGTGGGTAAGGTTTTGGGTGCAGGCTATCTGGGTAAAAAACTAAGTGATAAATATATTATATGCATCAATCGCATTTCAGGAGTATTATACCTGATTTTTGGTATTGCTATTTTATCAGGTATTATTTATACATTGATAAAAGATTAACAATAAAAGTTCTTTCCGCCTTATTCCATTTTCTATTTTGTACCATGAAGATTATTTTACCTCTGCTGCTTTTATTTTCAGTTTCCTGTTATTCACAATCAGCCGATTTTATTCTTTTAAAAAAGAAAAATAAAACCATAAAAACTTTTTATGCCGGTACCAATATAAATTTTACAACAACTAGTGGAGCTTATATTGCAGCCCATATTAATGGTTTAAAAAATGATTCTTTGTTTTTGCAGGAATTTATCATTCAATATTTACCCACCACAATTGGTACCTATATTTTAGACACAGTTGGGAGTTATCATTATCAATTTCACTATAACCAAATTAAAGCAATTGGCCAAAGTGTAAAAAGGGGCTTTAATACCAAAGGCAGCGGAGCCAGTTTATTTGGTGGCGGTGTTTTGCTAACGTTGGGAAGTGGCGTAGTGTTTTTAGCGGACAGAGAAAAATTCAGCCCCGGTTTATTAATAGCTTCAGCCACATTGGCAACTGCCGGATATTTTATGGCAAAAGGTGGTAGTAGCGGAATACTAATAGGCAAAAAATATAAATTGCTATACCTGGATATGAGTAATAAGAAATTCTAACCATTTATATTGCAGTAAATTTTATCCAAATAATAAATCTTTCTGTTTTGAAAAACCTTTGGACAGCTTTAAAAAAAATATTTATAGTAGTTTTTATTATTCATGTATGCTGGTTTTTATATTTCGTATTTACCAATTTTTCCGATGCCATTGAAATAAAAGAGTTTAAACAAAAGCTGTTGATTTTTATTGCTATTGCTGTTGTTGTTACTATAATTTATTTTATCTGGTTAAGTAAAATTAAAATCATACAAAAATCATTTTCGCTTTGCTGGAAAATATTTTTTACAGTTTACATCATTTTCTTTTTTTACTTTTTACTGGGATATGTTTTTAATCCACCTCTTACAATTACACAGGCTGTAAATTTAGTAGAGGGTAATGGTTTATCGAGAGATTACATTAGTTATAATGAAATGGGAACGAATATTAAGCTTGCTGTAATTGCCAGTGAAGATCAAAAATTCCCCGACCATGATGGGTTTGATTTAAAAGCCATAAAGCTGGCGATGAAATATAATAAAAGGCATCCGGGTAAAACAAGAGGCGGTAGTACCATTAGCCAGCAAACAGCAAAAAATATTTTTCTTTTTCAGGGAGGAGGTTTTATACGTAAGGGCCCTGAAGTGTTTATTACTTTTACTATTGAAACCGGCTGGACCAAAAGGATGATATTAGAGCGCTATCTCAATATTGCAGAAATGGGCCGTGGTGTTTTTGGTGTACAGGCTGCCGCAAAAAAATATTTTAATAAAGATGCAAAAAATTTAACCCGTGGCGAAGCGGCACAAATTGCTGCCTGCCTGCCTAATCCTAAAAAATATACCGTAAAACCCTTGAGTGGTTATGTTGCCAACCGCTATGATGATATTATGAGGCAGATGAATAATTTAGAAGCAGACCCTGATGTGCAGGAGATAATTAAATAACCGCATTAACAGCTGCAATTGCTTTTTGTAAACGTTCTTCATATCCACCACTAATATCCACCCATGGTACACTCTGGTTTACCAAAATATCTTTATAGTGGTGGTATAATCGTTCTCTCGATCTTAAATCAGGATATTCTCTTAGCTCATCTTTTATCCAGGGTAAATCAATATTGCAGAAGAGATACAAATCATATTTTCTTTCAACAATGCGGTTTAATATCCAATGATGACACTTTTCAAAAACAAACTC
>JAYSTT010000401.1:0-17899 GCA_043719495.1 Ferruginibacter sp.
TATTTCATAAGTAGTCCGAAGGACTGCGTTGAAATATTAGATGGTATTATGCCGACAGAAAAACTATTGGACTATTTATAGTGTATAGTCGGTATAAAATCAATTCCATTAAAATAATCGGTCTCGTTATTGTTTTCAAACTTGATTTGATAAAGCGGATCTTCTTTTCTTCTAAATGACATAGCTTTATAAATATTTAAAAATAATTTACATAAATAAATTTCTGTTTTATTTCAACGGTTCTCTTTGCGTTTATAGGGGTAAGGTAACTTTCAATTCCTCTTTTCTGGCATCTAATTCTTTTTTTATTCCTCTTGCTTTCGCTTCTGTTAAATCATAATTCCTCATAACCCACATAGCTATCAATGTACCTAAAATTGGTATACCAGAGAAAAAAAGCCTCAAACCGGTAACTGCGCCCTCAGCCTGAGTTTCGGCACCTGCTTTAAAAGATACCAGGGACATAATAACGCCTGTTAATAATCCTGCTATAGCAAAACCAAACTTTACCATCCACCAATAAATGGCACCAAAAATTCCTTCTCTTCGTTTACCTGAAGACAACTCATCCATATCACAAACATCAGCTGTCATAGACATCATTAAAGTAAACAAACTTCCGATACCAAAGGAGAAGAAAGGTAAGGCAAACAAAAACATATAGGGTTTGCCCGGAGTGAAGAGAAACCAAAGCAATATATATCCAAAAATAGAAATGCCCTGACAAATTAAAAAGGCTCTCTTTTTCTCCATTTTTTTAGATATCCAGGCCACTATCGGTATTACTATAAAAGTAGTAGCTAAAGCAGCTATACATCCAAAAAGTGTAGGCCATATACCTGCGTCTGATGTACTGCCATTAAAAAGATAGTAAACAACAATAAAAAAAGTAAAACCGGCAACCGTATTAAAGGCATTAAAAATTAAGAACGTTGCAATACAAAGCTTTCTGAAGGGCTTATTAGAAAAAGCTTCTTTGAAGCTGATAAGAATTTCTTTTAAACTGCCTCCGATTGTTTTAAACGTTAATGGCTTTAAAGTATCATCATTTTTTGTAGACTTACTTTTAATAAAGATGGCAGGTATCATCGCCAAAATCATACACGAAACACCTACCCAAACTGCCAGGGTTCTGGTGGCCGTATCTGCATTGGGAAACCATTTCGGGTCGTACATAACAACCCAAAACCAAGGTGCAATTACCCATGCCCATTGCCCGATCCATTGTGATATGGCCATGATCTGTGTGCGCTCATGAAAATCATCACTCATTTCATATCCCATTGCCACATAAGGAACACTAAAAACGGAAAGCCCAAAATAAAACACAAAAGAAAATAAAAGAAAAAAGTAGAAATTATAATTTACCCCGGCATCCCGATATAACTGCCACATTATAACAAATGAAATTCCCATAACGATAGCTCCTATAAACACATATTGTCTTCGCCTTCCCCAAACAGATTTAGTGTTGTCTGATATGAAACCCATGATGGGGTCAAAGAAAGCATCGAATATTCTGGGCAGAAAAAATAAAATGCCCCACATCCATGTTGGCATACCTAAATTTTCAACCAATACAACCATAAAAATACCTAAGGCTGCAGGAAACATTTGGTTAGCTAACATACCTAATCCAAAGGCTATTTTTTGCCCCATAGGAACAATCTCTTTGGTGTTTGAATTGTTATTTGACATAATTATTTAAAAAATTTTGAGTGATACAATTGTTTATTAAGATTTGATAATTATTGTTTGCAATGCTTTTGAACTTATAGAAATTATTTTAATTTTGTTGTTTAGTTTTATTTCCAAACTATGTGTCTCTGAAGTTGGATTAAAAACAATTACTGTAATACTCCCATCCGGCTTTTTACTGCTATTGCCAAAAATTCTTTGTGATTAATGGTGCAACCAATTTTTACTGCACCCCGACGAATGAATTTGCTGAAAAGCGCCATTGTATAATACAGGGGTGTAAAATAGACTTCATCTTTTTCCGGATCTACAATGACCGGCGCTGTACACCAGTTTTTAAACCAATTAGGGTTACCTTGCTTATCTAAAACCATATTCCAATCTACCCATCCATCTACCCAATTATTTAAACCTCCTATGATATATGTAGCATAGCGATTCACTGCTTCACTAAAATAAGTTTCCATAATTTTTTTACGATTTGCAGCACTTAATCTATACAGCAAATGCGCCGAAGATTCGGTAAAAGCATCTCCAAAACCTGTGATGGTTTCAAATCTTTCTTTGGGATTAATGGTAACCGTCACCCGGTTTTCACTTACTGAAAATTCAGTAATTTTTTTTAGTGAATTACCCTGTGCAGAAGTTTCATAAACTTCAACATACAAATCTTTTTTTACTTTACTACTGATCAACAAGAAAGCCATAATAAAAGGTATTATCAAAAATTTAAAAGGACCGGTAATAAATTTAAATTTTCCCATTACTAATTACTTTTTAATCAATGTATCAGGAGTTTGAACATCTAACCATAGAGTTTCTACATTACCATTGTATGTTTTTGTAATGGGGCTGCCATTGCGGGTTAAACCCTTAAACACTCCCTTATCAACCATCTCCCAAAGAGCATACTTAGCCCGGCCTTGTAAATTGATAAGCCCAAAATGATTTTCTGAACCCAATGCATTTTTGCTGTCTTTCCATTGCTCATCAAAAGCTTCAAAGTAAAAAAGAGAGATCCCTTCTTTCTTAGTCCATGCGCTCATGAGTTTATAATACACAGCCGATTTGTATTCATCTGTTGCTTTTGAACCGGCATTGCCATACAATTCGCTGGCTACAGAAGCCCAGCCGGTTTCACCTATGTGAATTGGTTTTTGTACCCCCAAAGATTTCATATAATTTGACACGCCTGTATACTGAGCAACCGCATAATCTCTTGCCCTGGTCATGGCGGCATCTATTTTCTCCCTTTCAGATAAATGTTTTTCATACTCCAAAATTCCCCAAAATGCAGGATTGTAATGAGTATCGTGCATGGGATACGTGTGCATCGAAATGTAATCAACGGCTTTGATCAATTTATTCAGATCTTCCACATGATATTCACTACCACCCCCACCCCAGGAGGCAAAATTATCGGAACTGGTTATCCATACATCTTTTGATAACTTTTGCTGCTTCTTCAAATTTTGCAAATAATTTACCCATTTTAATATGATGCCCGGCTCTACATAATAACTCCATGCCCATTTTACCATCGCTTCATTACCTACAGCAATAATCTTTACAATATCAGGGTATTCATTTGCCAGTTTTACCGCTTCGGCTATTTCTACCGGATTTCGCTCGCTGTCTTCATTGCGAATGGGCGGGTTTGCTGTCCAGGAGTTTTTACAATCTATCCAGGCACCCAGCATCACATACATTTCAAAACCGGGATTCTCTTTCTTTAATGCGCTGATGGCTTTTAATAAATTAGAAACTTCAGTATGATGCACATTATAGGTTCTGAGAACTTTAATGTTCATAGCCGTTAGTATTCTCAAATCTTCAGTTATTTGAGCAACGGTAGGTTCGATATCCCTTGTTTTGTCTCTATATCCTCCATAAGAAATGGCTTGATAATTTGAATTTCCTAATATTTCTTTGGCGGTGATTTTTTTTGAATTGAGACTATAGGTTGCTTTGCTATTTCCCGCTTTTGAGATTGCATCCATCGGCTTAATACTTTTAAAATAATTATTCAATGTAGTCAAAGTAGTTCCATCAGAATATGGATTAAATTGATGTACTTCTTTTAAAGTATAATAAGAAGTACGGGGAAATAATTGATATAAACCTTTAGAATTGGTAGCTCCTTTTGCACAAATACCAAACCATTCTTCATTCATATTGTTCTTCCCTTTTACAAAGTCAAAACTATATCCACCATTGGACCAGGAAGCATTTGCATCGTGAATATCTAAATTTTTAGTTTGAGCAAATTTCCACCAACCATCACTAAATTGAAAAGTAAATCCTCCTATACAATTTCCGCTTTTACCGATACCTGCTGCGTTTTCATAAATTTCTTTCCAATTTCCTTTTAGTATAAATGCCTGTGCATTTTGATTTTCTTTTTGAGTGATTGCGTTTAAAGCATCCGAACCAAATTCTGTAAATAAAACAGGTTTACCGTATTCCTTTTTCACTCTTTCAAATACATCTCCAAAGGAAATACCACGATAAACATTGATTCCCAAAATATCAACGTCTGTACATTCTTTTGCGATTAAATCAAGGAATTGCAGATCTCCATTACAAAGTACAACTGGATGTGAATGATCAATTGCTTTCATAGCTACTGCTGCCTCATTAAATAATTTATATAAGGATAGTTTACGCTTTGTCGATTTTCTATCTTCTGCTGGAATATTTTTTGTTTCTGCTCCTTTCCAAATCAAACCATAATTGTTTTCATTACCCAATAAAAACAAAAGCAAACCTTTAGTCTCTTTATACTCCTCTGCCAGTTGTTTTACTTCTTTCAAAAGTAATTCACGGCTATTAGTATCAGCATACTCTGTATGAGCAACCCATGCTCCTTTTATGGTTAAACCATATCGCCCAAAAGCATGGTTTATCATTGTATAAATGCCGTAATTAGTAAAAATATATTCAACCCATTTTTTAGGAATACCGGTATAAACTCTAATGGCATTTACACCCATATTTTTAAGCAAAGACATTTCACTATCTAAAGCTTCCTGAATTACACTGTCTACCTGATCCCAAAGGATATATGTATAATTTGTTCCTATAGGAAAATAATCCCAGTTCATCCCATTAATCATAAAGTCATTTCCGTTGACTTTAAGTTTAATTCCTTTGCTATTCTTATTTATTGTGACCTTATCTGCCTGGCAATAAGTAGTTGATGAATAACTCCAAAAGATCAGTATAAAGAAAATTATTTTCATAAACTTTGAGTAAGTATTTAATTGGTGTTATCATTAGATATGTAAGCACAAACAATTTTATTTTTTGTTGAAAAAAAATTCCAGCCTGAAAATATTTTTATTATTCCAATCGTGGTGTCAGATAAACGGCTACCTGTTTTATCAACCCCGTTCTGTTAAATATTTGGTTGCTCTCCAAAGCATTCATTTCAAGTCCTTCTGCTTCCGACAATATTCCGCTTGCATTTGTAATTCTTACTGAATTTTTTTCAGCAATATGATATACAAATGGTACCTGACAAAAGGTGAATGCTAAAGAATTAACCGGTAATTCTATACGTAGGATTTCTTTTTGAATGGACAGATATTTGAATTCCTTGTCCGATGTAAGAAATTCGGATTTTCTTAATAGACCTGGATTAAACGCAATTTTTCCGTCTTCAATCATAATACCAAGTTCTCCGAAACGGGAAATAATATCTTCTTTCACTTGCCCGGTCATGCCCGGTTGTTTCGCCCCACCGTTTCCAGGACTATGAGAATAAGCATCTGTTGGAAAAGCGCCATACAATTCCGGAGATTTATTTAACCCAATACCTGCTCTTACATCATAATAGTGTTTCACCATTCTGCCAAGCTGTACATCGTCTGTTTTGTTGTGCAAGGCAAGAAAATAATTCTCATTAATAGCCAGTAACAATTTTGAAACCATATGCCAATAAATACAACCAAGTCCTTCAAATCCATAGAAAGTTCCGGATCGTCCTGTGAAAGATTGATGGTCGAATACTTTTTCAAAAATTTGAAGCACTTCTTCTTTTTCTACCGGACTGCTGTTTGATTTCATTGAATCTAAAACCAGCTTTACATCTGCTGCATTCCTGAAATTTCCATTGAAGTGATATACAGCCTCTGTATCTTTATAAATGATGGACTGGTTATTATTTGAAATATTTTGTGCAAGCAGTTTGCTGCTTTCAACCAATGCAGGGGGTATAATATTTTTTTCTGTAAACCTTGGCAGTTGCCTGTCGGGATACAACATATAACTATATTGATCCTTGCGGAACATGGCACTCCATTTTAATGCATCCAGCGTATCATTTGCCTCCTGAGTATTTAAAACACCTGCACTTAAAACTGCTACCTGCCCTTCCAGCATTTCGTACAAATGACGAATGGCAACAGTATCGTCTTTTATAGTGATCAGGTTGTACGCATGATATAAATTATCCGGACGCTTATTCTTACGTATGGAATGGTCAATATGTTTTAAGGTGGATGCAAAGAAACCGGTGAGTTCATTTACAGCGATTGATTGTTTTTTTCCTGAAAAACCTTTCCTGTAAATTTTTTCCCTGTAATTGCTTCCTGCATTGCCCAACGCATCGGTGATTGTTTTTCTTTCTTTATCAGAAACTTCCCCACTGAGTATATATTCAAACTGAAGGAATGTTTTGCTGAGAGAATTAAAAAACTTAGCTATCTCGTCTGAAACTTCAATTTGTTTAGCAGAAGTTTCTTTAAACAATTCCAAGCAAAATGCCTGCAGCCTTCTGATATAATATAAGGTAACCATCGACACACCATTACCCACCAAAGCATTATTGGCATCATTCCATTCGGGGCGTTGTGTATTTAACCAAATACCTGCTTCAGGAATAAAATTTGATAATTTAGCCAATACTGTTGCAAGAAGTTTTTCTGTAAAATTTACCTGCAATACATTGTCATTATTATCCCAAATCAATTTTCCATCACTACCAATTTTACTAACCCGTTCTTTGGTAATCTTTTCAGCAGCAAAATTATATTCAATCGTATCAAAAGGATTTTTTACCAAATCACTGTACGGTTTAATTCTATACGGTACATTGGCATAAGCAAAAATATTTTCTGTAAGCATTTTGTTCAATGCACCGGGATGATAGCGTTTTGATATCTCCAAAAATTTTTGTAAATAGATAACCTGGTGGTCGCCCCAGTAACCAATATTTGCCCAGGGGTCGTGTGGATCTGGTGCTTCCCAGTCTATTCCTTCTCTTGTAATTCGATATGGATTATATCCATCAGCAGTTGATGCATTTACAAATTTACAGATCATACTCTCAGTAAAAGAGGGGAATGATAAAGCCAGTGCTTCCCAATTTTGAAAAATATCTCTCCAGTTTCCCTGGTAATTTAAATTCTTTTTTCCGTCTTCTTTTTTCATTTCAATGGAAAAAAGATTCCATGGCCTTGAAGGATCGCCATGTCGTCTGCTGAATGTAATAGGCATGTATTCGTAACATAATCGAATTAACTGTTTATCTCCATGGGTAGCTGTGGCTTTATACAATGATGGATAATCAATAGATGAATCAAGTGATTCAAGGAACGTATTGTTATTTGAATAAACGGTTTTATTTGCTTTTAAAATAAATTGTAACAGGTCTTGTTTTGAAATGACATAATTATCATCAAAAATTCCACCCCGCATTACATTGAATAAAACATTTGACAGATGCCTGTTTTCACTTAGTTTATCTTCTGTCAATTGCAGGCCATCTGCAGCGGCTATTATATTAACCAGTCCTTTTGTACATTCATTTACATCATTATGCAACTCCTGTGCAATGTTACTGGTATCTTTTATAAAATGTTTTAAAGTAGCAATGTAGCCTACATTTTTATTTACCTCCGCTACAATATGCCAAACCTTTTTGCTGTTACCGGAAAGACTGATTTCTGCATTTAGAAAATAGGCTCCCCTTGTAGCCCTGACATCTGTTTCTGTTTCCAGCGGCAGGCCCTTTCTAAAATTATTTAACTGCCGGGAGGATAAAAGAATGTTTGCATTGTCTAACCCTTCCGACCATACCACTGTTGTATTCAATGCTTCGCTGGGCTCTGCTTTATCTACTATTACAGAGCTTAACATAAACAGGCCAATAGAATAACCTGTAACCAATTCATTTTTCTTATAGGCATCTACCAGGTTGCTGTAAGATAGTTGTAGTAACCGGTCAATACCTGCAGGTAAAATATTTTGAATTCCATCGAGCATTGAAATGGTGCAGGCTGCATCAAGGTTGTTAGAAACGGAGGATCTTTTGATAAAACCATATTTTTCACTATTCATCCACGAATAAGAAAAAGTAACACCGAGGTCATAATTTATTTCTTCGAACAATACTTTATTTCCATAAACACTTTTGTAAATATTGCGTTGGATCTTATAAATACCATTGTACTTGTCTGAAAAAGGTTCCCACAAAAAGCTATGCCCTTCTCTATGCACCAGCAGTATTGTTTTGCTTCCGGATATTTCCGCTGAATCCTGAATTTTATCAACCGTATAATATGGGAACAAAGCAATGTCGGGGTTTTTTCTGCCAGAAGTTACTGCACCATTGCTGGATATAAACATCCAATGATCTGAATTACTTACGATGGTCATAAAAAACGGATCCATCTGGTGATAGTTGGCTATTTTATAAAATGACTCGCCATTAATTTCTTCAAATGACCCGGTGATGGGATTGTTAGAAGTAAGTAATTTTTTGTCTCCAATAAGAATTTCCTTTTCCATATTTTTCCTAATGAAATGAATTAAATCCTTTGATAATTTATATTACCTGTATTGATTTTTCTTATGTGTATTTCAATTTGTCATTTCTATCCCAAATGCCCCAATACGCACCCACATCACCCTCATCACCAATTTTCCATGCTTCATCATAAGAAGAGAAATAAAACATTTCAATATTATCTTCTGCTGCCCATTTATTGGCATTGATAAAGTATTTAATGGCATTTTCATAAGAGGGTGTCGAACCTCCAAATGCAGTTCCAAGATTTGGCCAGCCTGTTTCGGTGATGATTACATTTTTTCCATTTCCTGCTACCACTGCACGATAATACATATCCTTCATATATAATAAAGAGTATTCACTATTGCAGCCCTCCCAGAAAGGATAACAATTGGCAAGCAGCACATCGCAGGCATCCGTTATACGTGGACGTTTGGCAAATTCGTAATAGGCATCAACGTAACCCATAGGTATATCCGGCAATGCATCCTTTACACGATACATATATTCCAATAACTCCTCTTCACTTAAATCTTTACGGTACATTACTTCATTGCCCACTGCCAAAATATCTGCATGACCAGCTTTGGCTATTGTTATCAGGTTTTCAATTTCCTGTTCATTAATACTTTTATCTTTCCCCAGCCAGGCGCCCACCAAAGTTTTTAACCCATATTCATGCGCTATACCTGGAATCTTTTCATTACCATCTGTACAGGAAAAAGAACGTATCCATTTTGTATAAGGTTTAATGATTTCCATTCTTTGCTTTATCTGGCCTTCACTAATTGCTGTGCCTGGTTTCTGTCCTTCCAGATAAGGGCTAAAGCAAATGCCATGCAATCCGGCTTCCAGCGTTTCTTTAAAAGCTGATTTCAATTCATCTTTTGACAAAGACGAAAAATCAACACCTGCCAGTGCTATTAATGTATCAGTTTTTGTGGCCATTTTAAATCTTTTTTTATGTCAGTTTATCAAGACATTAATTTCAGAAAATTTTTTTTACTAAAATAACTTCCAGCTTTTCCAATGATTTTCCTTTTGTTTCGGGTAATAATTTCATTATAAAAATGAGACCTGCCAAAGCAAAAATGCATATAAAAGAAAAGTACCGGTGCTGCCTGAATTTGCCAGTTCCCAGGGAAATACCAGTTGAACCAAAAAACTAATAGCAGAATTTATAAAGCCAACTAATGATATAGCAAATTCCATTACAGCCGAAAATAAAAACAGGAAATGTTTATATACTGATTTTAAAGAAATATCCCTCATTGCTGAAGGATATTTTTTTAAGGTCACTGTTTACCATTTTATAAAAATATTACTTCTCTTTGGTGGAAACAGCGGGATTTTCAATATTGCTTTTTATAACTGCAAAATTTTAAAAATGCAGTAATTTAAATCGGTTTAAAAAAAGAGTATCAGCAATTCCTTATTTATACAACCTGATATAATCCACTTCCATTGTTGCTGTGGTAAATGTTGGATCCACAGGGCCTCCAAATGTTCCTCCCATGGCTACATTCAAAATAAAAAAGAAATCATGGTTAAAAGGAATATTAATTGTGTTAGTAACAGTATGATACAACTGGTTATCTACATATATTTTTATAAATGCGGACGTCCAATCTAAAGAATAGATATGAAATTCGGTGGTAGCATTAGCAATTACTTTAGTACTGCCATCTGCATTACCACCAGACCTGCCAGGATAATGGAGTGTACCAAATATTTTATTCAATTCACTACCCCTGTGTTCCATAATATCCATTTCTCCGCAAGCAGGCCAACTCACAGTACTGATATCGCTTCCCAGCATCCATATTGCGGGCCATGTACCAACACCTGCGGGTAATTTAGCTCGTACTTCTACCTTTCCATACTTACAAACAAATTTATCTTTGCTTAGCAACCGGGCTGATGTATAAATACTGCCACTATAATTTTCCTTATTGGCTTTTATTTTTAGAGACCCTCCCTGTACAACTACGTTCTCAGGCCGGTTTGTATAATACTGCAATTCATTGTTACCCCAGCCGCCACTGCCTGTTCCTAAGTCGTAACCCCATTTTGCAGGATCAGGTGCACCATCAACATTAAATTCATCTGACCAAACCAATACGGGTATCCCAGCCGATACATTTACAGTAACCTGAATAGATTTCTTAATTGTTAACCCGGAACTGCTTTTAGCAGTAACTGTAACGGTATAAGTATTACTGCCAACAAGTGTATATTGATAATTAGTAACCCCAGAAGCCACAGTTAGAAAAACACCATTTCCAAATTCATAATCATATGAAACAGCATTATCAGCAGTTGCAGTAAAAGCCACTGTACCACTTCCATCGGAACTTACATTAGCCAGTATTACCAAATTGGAAGGAGCCGTATTGGTTGTTCCATTATTTGTTCCCCCTTTTTTACAACTGATAAGAATAAAAAACGAGAATAGTAATACTGCTGAATATTTTAAGTTCTTCATTTTAGTATTATTTATTTTTTAATTTTTGATACCATGAATTACCATCTGCACCGATGTTACGTAAGTTAATGCCTGTTGCAGATATTGATAAAATTTCGTAGGTAGTACCACCTGTTCCAAAATTTATTATGCCATTACCGGGAACTGAAAATTGTATCCTTGTAGAATTAGCAGGTGTAGAAGCTGTAGTGGCATCCATAAAAGCTAATTTTTTATTACCGCCGGTATTAATGGCGTAACAATTATCACCACCACTAAAACCATAAAATACTGATGAAGCTCCTATTGAAAAAGACGCACCTTTATTATCAATTGACATAAACACATTATTATTGACATCTTTTGAAAAAGTGATCTCATCATCGTAAGCACATGCTTCTCTTGAGTTTGGGGTAGCAGAATAGTAATTGGGAAAAAATTGATCACCGGCCCCTACACCAAAATGCCCTGGCGCAGCTTTATCTGTTATCCAAACTTTAGTAGCGCCATTGGTTAAGGATTGTAAAATTGCGGCTGGTATTTCAAAAGCAACAAAAACTTTTATTTTTTTGCTAATTGTAGACGTTACTCCGGCAGTACCAATAGCATTTACGCTAATCAAATATTCTGAAGTACCGGGGTTGCTGTATTTATAAGTAATTACACCTGAAGGTACCACCAGTGCTTTGCCATCTCCAAAATCTATATTATAGGTTAAGGCCTTATCGGCTGCTGTAGTAATTACAACTGTACCCGTACCGTTTCCAAACGGATTAGCTGCATCAACGCCTGCAATTGCAGTGGTTAAAGTAAGATTTGCAGGTGTTTTAATATCTCCAAAGGAGTATTCAGTTTTCTTACAGGCAGTAAATCCAATTGCAGCTGCAAGAAATAGTATGATGAATGATTTGGTTTTAGTAATCATGATGTTATTTTTTTAAAATTAATTAAGTGAAATATCGTCAAAGTAAAAGGTAAAATTTGCAGAACCATCACCCATTGTTCCCAGGTCAAAAATCAAAACAATGCTTTGATAAGAAAGACCAGTATTGATTGTACTGTAATCAAAAGTTAATTCTTCCCATGCATTAGCAGTAGTGGTGGCTACTTCTTTTTCAAAGGCAGCACCATTAGGACCTTCAACTTTCAACAATACCTTGGCTCCAACTCTTGGAGAATACACTTTCATTTTAAATGTCTTTTTTACAGAGAAATTGATTGGATTAACCAATGCAATTAAGCTACCGCCATAAACCTCTCCGGCATTTTTAACCATCCTTCCAACTTTGGTGCTGGTATTAATACCTGTAGAAAATGGATTGGTAATAACAGTTGCGTTACCACCACCGAAGTTTACAAAATTATAGGCATAAGTTGTTGATTGAAAATCGAGGGGAAGTGCTAAATAATTAGGTGTTACATTAACGGGTAAAAAACTTACATCATCCCAATAAAAAACTTTTCCATTACCCGGGTTTCCAAAATCGAAGAAAATAGAAGCCATATCATAATTATAAGTAAGGTTTATAGCGGCTGTACCGGCAGATTGATTGGCAAAATCAAAAACCAATGTCTCCCAGATATTTGCTGCCTGTGTCATTGCTTCTGTTTCAACAGATCTGGCATTATTAGTACGGTCTTCAACTTTTAATCTAATACGAATGCCTGCTGCAGGAGAATAAACCCTGATACTCATTTGTGTATTGCTTGCAGTAAATGGAATTTTAGCAGTAAACCCGGCACCAATAGTTGTTCCGGCCCATGTTTCGGCTCCATTTGGCTTGGTAGTTTTTTTTACTTTATTAGCTGCATTGGTTGGATCATTTACATCAAATGTTATATTATTTCCAAAATCTGTGGTTGCATAATTTACTCCCGGTACATCAAAAGTAACCGGAAGTGCCAATAAGCTGGTGGGAATTTGATTGGTAAGCCTGATATCATCAAACAAGAAAGTGAAATTGGCTGAGCCATCTCCAACAGTTCCAAGATCAAAAATCAAAACAACTTTCTGATAGGAATTAGCTATGTTTATATTTCTGAAATCAAAGACAAGATCTTCCCAGGTATTGGCGAGAGTGGTAGCTACTTCTTTTTCAAAAGATATTCCGCCATTAGTCAGGTTTTCAACTTTCAATAAAACCTTTGCTCCAACCCTTGGAGAATAAACTTTCATCCTGAAAACTCTATTAGCAGAAAAATCAATCGGATTTCCTACTGTTATCAAACTACCACCCCAAACCTCCGGAGCATTTTTTACCATTCTGCCAACCTTAGAACTTGTATTAATTCCATTAGACTGCGGGTTGTTTATTTTGGTAACAACACCGCCACCAAAATTTGTAAAAGAATAATCAACCGACGGTGATTCAAAGTTTATTGGTAACAGTACAGGGTCGGTAATAGTAACAGTTGTGGTAAAGGTTGTAGTGGCTGCACCACCACTTAATGCCACTACTCTTACTGTATAAGTACCTACAGCTGCATACACATGACTAATTGTTGCCCCTTCTAAAAAAGATTGCGGTACTTCATTAGGAACATCGCCCCAATACACTCTAAAAACAGTTTCATAAATAGCACTTGCCGAAACATTTACTTTAAAATTATTTGCGGCATCTATAGCTACATTAACCACTAAATTTTCCGGAGCCCGGAATGATACTGTTAATTTCTGTATAGTTTCTGTAATTTTTCCGGTAACGCTGTGGCCAACAATTTTTACATTGTAAAGTCCTTCGGCATATATATGTTGTATATTTTTTCCAGGCAAAACTTTTGCTGGAGCCGTTGTGGCATCACCATAATAAATTTCGTAAAAAGACAAACCTTCGCCATTTGGTGTAATGGTAACCAGCCCTGTATTATCCTGTGTAATATCAAACAGAACAGACAATTTTGCAGGCGCAATATCGCTATCTAAAAAAGATATATCCTCATTCAACTCTTTTTTACAGCCTGTTACTACTAAGAATAAGAAGGCTATGCTAAAAAAATATTTTAATACTTTCATAATCGTTAATTTATAATAGTTAGTAATTAGTAACCGGGATTTTGTTTTAAACCTGAAATATCAATCTCTGTTTGTGGAATGGGAAATAATTCATGTTTGCCTGCAACAAATCCTGTAATTTTTGTTGTTGCCTGACCGGTTCTAACCAAATCAAAAAAGCGGTCGCCTTCCATTGCCAGTTCTAACCTTCTTTCATCCCATATTGCCTGTTTTAATGCTGCACTGGTAGCAGTAATATCTTTACTGGCATCATTAACAGCAAAAGCACGGCGACGGATCCTGTTTAAATATAACTGTGCTTTTGTATCGTTAAGAGTGGTAGCCCTGTTGTTAGCTTCGGCAGCCATTAACAAAACATCCGCATACCGAATAGTTCTGAAATTATTTAAATAATTCAGTTCTACCTGCCCGGATGTTTCTCCTTTACGGGGTAAATATTTTTGATTATATAAACCTGTATTTTTAAAAGGTGCTATCTGGTAAGTAATATTAAAAGCAGGGTTTGCATTTTTATATGCTTCAATATCCAATACGGTTACTGCTTTTCTTATATCTCCAGCTGTATAGGCATTGGCTAAATTTGTAGTAGGTAAGTTGGTACTCCATCCTGCCGCATAAGGCATAGCCGCAGAGCCATTTAATCCCCTTATACCACACTGTTGCACCGAATGATTTCCCTGACCCCTGTTAACACCACCCCAATTGTAGTAGGGAGAAGTATTAGCGTATTGAATTTCAAAAACTGATTCAGGTCCATTTTCACCTGATTCTAAAAACATACCGCCGAAATTAGGCACTAAGCTAAAAGGTCCGTTTACTACATTTTCTAACATAGCTGCGGCAGCATCAAATTTATTTTGGTATAATAATACTTTACCTAATAATGCCTGTGCTGCATATTTTGTTGCCCTTCCTTTTTCAATATTGGTAATGGGCAAAACCGCAATTGCATTGTTTAAATCCAATTCAATTTGTTTGTACACATCTGCTTTGGCAGTCCTTTGTAAAGATTTGGATTCGGTTAAGCCCAACCTTTTATCGGTAAACAAAGGCACATCTCCAAAAAATCTAACTAAGTGAAAATAATAATAGGCACGTAAAAAATATACTTCGCCATACAAAGCATCTTTACCGGCAAAATTTACTGTTTCGCCTGCTTTGTTGGTTGCTTTAAACTGTTGCATATAATTAGCCCTGTTAATACCTTCGTAAGCTCCCTGCCATAATTCTGTAAGCGTAGAGTTTACAGGAGTTAATGTATAGTCATCTATCTGTTGCAGCGATAAAACGTCAGAGGCATTTTCGCCACCACTTACAGAGTTATCTGAAGCAATATCACCCACAGGCACTGCCTGGTTTAACCATTGTATAGGAGTGTAAACACTAACCGCCATGGTACGGTAATCACTCTCTGATTTTAAATAATCAAGATCTGTTATTTTATATTCGTCATGGGGATCATAATCTACCCATTTTTTGCAGGATACAAGCGTGATGATTAAAAAAACCAGGCTTATAATTTTAATATTCTTCATTGTATAATATTTTATTGTATAAAAATTTATAGTTTAATATCAATACCAACAGCATAAGTTCTTGCCTGAGGATATGCACCACGATCAATGCCCGTATCTAAAATACCGCCGGCAATTTCGGGGTCAAAACCAGAGTACTTGGTAAAGCTGTAAGCATTTTTTACCTGTGCATACACACGAAGCTTACTTAAAATCTTTTTTGTTACAGTAGCCGGGAAGGTATAACCCAACTGGATATTTTTAATTTTTACAAAAGAGCCATCTTCCACATACCTGTCTGATACACGTATATTACTGTTAGCATCTGTAAAAGAATATCTTGGATTTCTTGCATCATTTGTTGAACCAGCACCTGTCCATCTTGCTAGTACAGCTCTGTATTTGTTAGAGTAATTGGCGTTTCTTTCATAAGCACTGTAAATGTCATTGCCAACAGATGCATAAGTAAAAGCATTAAAATCGAAATTTTTATACTCTAAATTAAGGTTCCAGCCCATGGTAAAATCAGGGAATGGATCGCCTATTTTAGTTTTATCAGCTGCTGTAATTTTACCATCTCCATCCATATCCACAAAACGTATATCACCGGGCTGGGCACCTGTTTGTGTTGCGCCTTTGGTTAAATCTGCGGCGGTTTGAAATAAGCCGTCTGTTTTATAACCATAAAAATAACCGGGCGTTTGCCCTTTTTCAAATACGGTTACACTTTGCGATTGGCCATTGAAATAGTAACCACCTAAAATTTTCGCCGTACCATCGTCGTTAGTAGCGGTAACTTCGTTTTTAGATGTTGTAAAAGTTAAAGATGTATTTAGTTTTATTGACTTGCTTATAACTTCATTAAACCCTAATGATAGATCTATACCACTGCTTTTGGTAGAACCAATATTTGCAGTAGGGATAGGAACTGTACCCAGGTATAAGGAAGCAGAAGGGGTAAACAATAAACCATCAACTTTTTTCTGAAAGTAATCGGCAGACAAAGAGAATTTTCTTTTATAAAAATTCATATCAAATCCAAAATTGGATTGTAATTGTTTTTCCCATCTTAAAGCATCATTGGCTGCAGAGCCAACAGTAGCACCGGGATAAAATACGTTATTAAAAGTATATCCGTTACTATTTGCAGTAGGGCCGTAGCTGGATCCTCCGGTAACAATACTCACAAATTGCGGATCCACATTTTCATTACCTATTGAGCCATAGCTGCCTCTTATTTTTAGATAATCAATAAAGTTTGAATGAAAGAAATCTTCTTTTGTAACTACCCAGCCCAAAGAACCTGAAATAAAGTTGGCATATTTATTATTGGTACCAAAAGCGTAAGAGCCATCACGGCGGGCAGTTAAAGAGCCTAAATATTTTTCCTGATAATCGTAATTTACTCTGGCAAAATACGAAAGATTTTTTCTGAAATACTGGTAATAATAACCACTGAGTGCATTAGTATTAGTAGCAACATTATTTCCTACAGCTGCAGTAAAATCGGCAAACTCCCATGAGTTAAAAGGTACATCCTGTCTGCTTGCACCTGCAGCATTACCCGAAATTTTAGCTAATGAAAAACCAGCAACCGTTTCAAAATTGTGGCCTCCTTTTACTTTAAAATTGTAGTTAGCAAAACTTTCCCAGGTATAATTAAAATTACTTGCCTTTTCATGCGATACACTATTATGTTTGCCTGTAACAGCAGAGCCATCCCCATTCATGGAGTTGTCTACATTATTAAGGCCATAAAATATCAATGGGGTAAAGTTTTTAGCATTTCCATCATATTTGGTATAGCCAAACCGTGAAGTTAGTTTCAGATTTTTTAATACATCATACTGTAATTCAAACTTGCCATATAATTTATTGCCTACATTTTTGTTGTAAGTATTATCGAGTTTGGTAAGGGGATTAAATATTTCTGATAATAATAAACTACTGAAACCATATTTACCAACGGTGTTTGGAGCTGTGTTATAAATAGATACAGTGGGATCATAATTTAAAGCACTACCTATAACGCTGTTAAATGAATTTTCCTGGACTCCTTTACTATTTAGGAGAACACCCGTAGTGTTCATAATAAATTTAACTTTAGAGGAAAGGTCAAAACTCAGATTTGCTGTAAAGTTTCCTCTGCTAAAAACTGATTTATCATTTCCGCCTAATATACCACCCTGGTTTAAATATCCACCGGAAATAAAGTAAGACATTTTTTCGCTGCCACCTTTTGCAGTTGCATTATGCGATTGCATTGCAGCAGTCTTAAAAATTTCATTTTGCCAGTTGGTACCAACACCAATTTTCGAGAGGTCCTGAAAAATAACATTGCCACCTGCAACTGTACTGCCCTCATTAATTATAGCAGCATATTCTGATGCATTTAACACCCCAATGGTATTCATAAC
>JAYSTT010000402.1:0-17843 GCA_043719495.1 Ferruginibacter sp.
GCTAATTTATTATAATCCATACTGATAAAATTTTAGGGCTGCAAGTTAATTGTAAAAAAGCAATTTAACCAATGTATATTAATATAGCAATTTGTTAAAAAAGACCTGTTTAATATGAAACGAAAACTGTTGTTTTCTCAAAAGCTTTTACAAGTAGTAAATATTGAAAAAGATTTGCAGTGGAGAATATACACCCGATTGCAGCAAAAAGCCCACAGTTCCGCTTTGGCGGCACGAGGACTTGCAACGTAAAGCGGGGCAAATGCAGGAGATAGTACTATGGCTTTTGTACAAAAAAAGAATTTCAGCGACAGTTTTTGCAGGGCAGGTCGTCTAATAAAATATGCAAGCAAAATTTATAGTAAAAAGTGTTGTGGTTTTTATTGTTTCGGGTTTAATGATGGCAAGTGTTTACAGCCAGAATATTACTCTTAAAGGTAAGCTTTCAGATAAGGCAGACAAAGCGCCTATAACAGGAGCCACCATTCAACTTATTGCCCAAAAAGACAGCAGTAAAAAAAATTTCAGGGTTACAGATAGCAGGGGTAATTTTTCATTCAGCAATTTGCAGACAGATACCTATGTTGTAAAAATCAGTTACAGCGGCTACGAAAGAATAGAACAAAAAATAAACTTACAGGCAAGTAATAAAGAAGCAATTCCATTTTCAATTTCTAAGATAGCAACCGATTTAGCAACTGTAACAGTGGTGGGTAAAGCACCTCCAGTAAAGCAAAATGGTGATACTTCAGAATTTAGTGCCAGCCAGTTTAAAGTAAACCCCGATGCTACTGCCGAAGACCTGATAAAAAAATTACCGGGCATTACCGTAGCAAGGGATGGAACAGTTACAGCCATGGGAGAACAAGTAAGAAAGGTAACCGTTGATGGCAGAGATTTTTTTGGTGATGATGCCACTGCGGCTTTAAAAAATTTACCGGCCGAAGTAATTGATAAAATTCAGGTGTTTGATAAATTAAGTGACCAGGCACAACTAACCGGATTTGATGATGGTAACTCAGTAAAAACAGTAAATATTGTTACAAAATCGGGTATTAAAAATGGGCAGTTTGGAAGAATTTATGCAGGTGCCGGAACAGAAGGCCGTTATACAGGCGGTGGTAATACCAGTTTTTTTAACGGCAACAGGCGCATTTCTTTAGTGGGTAATTTTAATAATATTAATCAGCAAAATTTTGGCAGCCAGGACTTGCTGGGTGCAACTGCAAGTGGCGGTGGCGGACGTGGTGGGGGTGGACGTGGTGGGGGTGGAAACCCTGGTGCTGGCAGCGCAGATAATTTTAATGTGGGCCAGGCAAGTGGTATAAGTAAAACAAATGCTGCAGGTATTAATTTTAGCAATATGTATGGCAAAAAATTAACGGTAACCGGCAGTTATTTTTATAACAACAGTACCAACGGAAACGAAAGTTTAACGAACACTCAAACATTTTTAAACCCTAAAAATTTATTTAGTATACAAAAAAGTAATTCTACTTCTGATAACAATAACCACCGTATTAATATGAGACTGGAATATAAATTAGATTCCGCTAACTCCATTTTTATTATTCCAAATATCAGTTTTCAGGATAATAAATCGGTTTTTAATTCTTCTTCTCAAAATTATTACGGTTTAAATGATTCCACTAATACATCGCTAAGCAAAAACACATCCGATAAAAATGGATACAATATCAGGAATAATATTATGTTTCGCCACTCCTTTCCAAAAAGAGGGCGTACCATTTCTTTTGGTTTTAACACAGGGTGGAGTAAAAATGATGGCGAAACTATTACTGATGCCAAATACAAATTTTATAATAACGGAATTGGAACTGATTCGGTACAAAACAGGTTTAGCGATAACAGCACTGACGGAACCACAATTGGTGCTAACATAGCTTTTACAGAACCTATTGGTAAAAAAGCACAATTGCAAATTGATTACACCCCTTCGATACAAAAAAATAAAGCCGACCAGCAAACTTTTAATTATGACGGACAAAAATATACTAAGTTTGATACCACCCTTTCTAACCGTTTTGATAATACTACAACCAC
This sequence comes from Ferruginibacter sp., assembly GCA_043719495.1. GTDB lineage: Bacteria > Bacteroidota > Bacteroidia > Chitinophagales > Chitinophagaceae > Ferruginibacter. The sequence goes on from JAYSTT010000402.1 coordinate 2,065, forward strand.
CAACAATGCAGGTATAAATTACAGGCTGGGTAAAAGCAGGGATGAACAACTTTCTTTTGGCATAAACTTTCAGCACGCTAAATTAGAAAGTGAGCGTATTTTTCCAACTACAACAAGGGTTAATCAAACCTTCACTAATGTATTGCCCAATGTAATGTGGCGAAAAAAGATATCTGCTACAGGTAATATTCGTTTTTTTTACAGGGCGTCAACCAACTTCCCGGCTATAAGCCAATTACAGGATGTAGTAAACCTGAGTAACCCTTTAAGAGTAAGCAGCGGAAATCCTGGTTTAAAACAATCCTACACTCATTTTTTATCCGGCCGTTATTCATATACCAATTCTAAAACCAGTAAAAGCTTTTTTGCAAATTTATTTTTGCAAACCGCCAGTGATTATATTTCAAACGGAACTTTTGTTGCTGCTTCCGACTCTGCTATACAGCAAAATATAATCTTAAAAAAAGGATCGCAGTTAACCAAACCAATTAACCTGAATGGGTATAAAAATTTACGCACCTTTTTTACGTACAGTATGCCTCTGAAATTTATTAAAACAACCCTTAATCTTAATGCCGGGTTTAGCTATTCTAAATTACCAGGTTTTGTAAATAAGGCTAATACCATTACAAACAGTTATGCCTATAATACCGGCGTTGTATTGGCAAGTAATGTAAGTGAGTATGTGGATTTTAATGTATCGTACAGTGCTAATTTTAATGAGTCTAAAACCAATACCACAAACAGCACTTCTGCTAAATCCGTTAATCAGAGTGCCGGGGCACAGATTAATCTGTTAAGTAAAAAAGGCTGGTTTATACAAAACGATGTTTCCGGAAATACTTACAGTGGTTTATCTGACGGGTTTAACCAGAGTTTTTGGCTTTGGAATGCTGCAATTGGAAAAAAGATTTTAAAAAAGCAGGCTGGCGAAATAAAATTATCAGTATTTGATTTATTAAAACAAAATCAAAGTTTGGTAAGAACAGTAACCGGCTATTCAATTGAAGATGCACAGACCCAGGTATTGAAACAATATTTTATGCTAACATTTACCTACAAATTAAAAAACTTTGGTACCGGCCCTGCACAACAAAATAATTTTAATCGTGGCGACAGGCAAGATAGACCAGGCGGTGGGTTTGGAGGTGGCCGTGGTGGAGATTTTTAGTTAATTTTAAAACGGCAATATTAAAATGATACGTTTTGAACCAACGGGAATTAATTGAACAGCTGCAACAGGGGGATGAACAGGCTTTTAAAAAGCTGCTGGATGAATATGAAAATATGGTGTACAATACTGCATTGGGTATTGTACAAAACGAAGATGATGCAGATGATATAACGCAGGATGTTTTTATACAAGTGTATAATTCAGTAAGTTCTTTTAAAAGCGAATCAAAATTTTCTACCTGGTTATACCGCATTGTAATTTCAAAAGCGCTTGACCATGTAAAGAAAAAAAAACGTAAAAAACGTTTTGCTTTTGTACAAAGTTTATTTGGAACTGCAGGCGAAGAAGTGATACACCCGGAAGAATTTAATCACCCGGGAGTAGTAATGGAAAATAAAGAAAGAGCTGCAGAATTATTTAAAGCAATGATGCAGTTGCCCGATAACCAGCGTATAGCATTTACACTGCACAAACTGGAGACACAAAAGTACCAGGATATTGCAGTAATAATGAAACTTTCACTTACCGCAGTGGAATCATTAATTGCAAGAGCAAAAGGAAATTTGAGAAAAATATTAAAACAATATTATTTAGAAAATAATTTTTAACTAAAATGGATAACGACGAACACATTAACAAATTAGTGCACGATGCATTAAACAGTTTAGATAATGCTGAAAGGGCAATGCCCAAGCCTTATCTTTTAACCCGGTTAAATGCCAGGATGCGGCATAGCAAGGAAACCGGTTGGGATAGGGCCCTGAAATTTATTAACAGGCCGGTTGTTGCACTTGCAGGAATTGGTTTGGTAATTGCCCTAAATGCAATAGTGGTTACCAATAATTATCCGGCTAAAACAACAGCGGTATCAGAAGAGCAGTATGCATCAGCTGATGAATATAACAGCTCTGTTGCAGTATTAAACGACATAGAAAATATAGAACCATAATGAGTACACAATCAAAAAGTAAATTATACCTGCTGCTAATTGGCATATTGCTAATTACCAATATTGCCATGCTTTTCTTTTTTTTAGGGAATAAAGAGGGGGGCAGAAGAGGCGGCCGTGGCGACAGAAGCGCCATGATGAAAGAATTTTTGCAAAAGGATATCGGATTTAATGAACAGCAACTGAACCAATATAATACTTTAAGCAAGCTGCACAGGGAAAAAATGAAAACAGATTTTGATCAATTAAGAAGCAGCAAGGAACAACAGTTTAAAGAATTGGGTGCTAAAGGGTTCAGCGATTCTGTAATTGCAGGTATTGTAAATCAATCTGCCGAAAAACAAAAAATAATGGAAATGCAGATGCTGAATCATTTTGCTTCCATAAGAAAAATTTGTTCTGCTGAACAACAGATAAAATTTGATTCGCTGTTTTATACAATATGGAACAAGAATAAAAAGCCCGAAGAAAAAAATAAATAAATTTTTAATTACTCACAAAATAAAATGAAATGAAAAAACAAATGCTATTAGCAGCAACTGCAGCATTATTAAGTATTGCCTCAGTAAATGCACAGGGTGGAGGAAATTTTCAAAGAAGAACTCCAGAAGAAAGACTGAAACCAATACATGAAAAATTAGACAGTGCCTTTAAACTGGATGCAGCTAAAATGGCACAGGTGGATACAATTTTTCTAACTACTTTCAGAGATCAGGATAAAAAAATGGAAGAGTTAAGAGCAGGTGGCGGGCAGCCGGACAGGGATGCAATGATGGCTGTGAGGCAAAAGTTAACTGAAGAAAGAGATGCTAAATTGAAAGGCATACTTACTGAAGCACAAATGAAAACCTGGAAGGAAGATATAGAACCTTCTTTAAGGCAGCAGAGAGGTGGTGGTGGACGTCCCGGAGGACAATAAATAAATGGTGAATACGAATACAAAGGCTCTGCAAATTTGCAGGGCTTTTTTTGTGTAATAAAAAAAGCACTTCTGTAAAAACAGAAATGCTTAAAACCAAAACCTGTATAGCTAACTTTTTTAAAGCTTAAACAAACCCCTTCCATCTCATCAAACCTGCGCCACCCAACAATACTGCACTTACTAATATCATACTTCCGGGTAAAGTTTTTTCCCCATCCATATCTTTTTTAACCTGCGGTAATAATGTTTGATATTGCGCTTCTGCCACATCCTCTTCATCATTTTTTGCACTGGCATCATCCTGCCAGTTATTGATATTGGTACCTGTTAATGCTGTTAACTCCACCAGCTCTTTTTTTCTTCTTGCTTTTAAATCTTGTAAATATTTTTTCCCTGCTGCACAACTTAAATCACCGGTTGCAGGATGTGTAATTACATACCTTGCTTGAAAAGTTTCGGTATTAGGTGTTACCTGAAACATCAGATCCTGGGCAAAAGATTTTCTGTTGTAGCGAAAGTGCAACCGGGTAAAATGTACGTTCTTACTCCCGTTATCAGGTTCATCATTATCTACATCGCTGTAATCACTCCAGTCTTTGCCACCCAGCCACCAAACACCACTTTGTACTAAATCCTGTTCGCTTGGTGCAGTTGCAATGCAGGGATCGCAATGGTAAAAATTTTGCGGACTTACATCCCAGGCATATTCTAAAAAGGCAACGCTCTTATCTTCATTATTCCATTGATGTGTAAACAGGTTACTATAAAATGCACCAAAGTTTTTTTGCACAAACAAAGGAATGTTTTTATCGGTAGTAATATTGGTATTGCGGTAGTTAGTACATTCAATTCTGCCTTTACGGGTAAAAGCATACACAATTAAATCCTGGTCGCCATCGGCATTAGCCATTCCCAAACGGATAGGCAGCATAAATTTGGGAGAGTTAAAACTTATCTGGATAGGGCGAAGAAAATTATTATTTAGTTTTTTCTTTTCTTTTTCATTTACTTTAACTACAAAAAATTTCATGTTACTTTTAATGTAAGGTTCCAGCACTTCTTCGGCAGCTTCTGGAATTTTATAACCGTTTTCATTTAACCAATCTTTTAAACCGCTGCTTTCTTTAGCACTTAAAATTAAAATATCATATTCGCCAACTAAATATTGAGCCTCTATTTTTACAGTTTCTTTTCTTTTATATGTGCCGCTAGCCATAACCTCATTAAGTTGTACTCCGGCAACTTTACCAGCTAATTTGTCTTCCATTTTTTCAGAATCATAACAAGGATTCTGATCCCAGTACTCCACTAACCTTGGTGCACTATAATCATTCAGCCGTTGAAAAATACTTTGGTCCACCACTTTAATATCATCTTTTTTTAACACCACCGGCACGGGCACCACCATTGCAAAATCTTTAGTGTCGCCTTTAAAATCGTTGTACATGGTAATAACTGTTTTGTTACCATCACGTACCAAAATAACCTGCGATGTTTTATTTTTTAATGTACCATCTGCCTTGCTTACATAAAAGCCACAGAAAGACATGATAAATGGCGCTGCAACAATGGCCGCCCCAATAATGAATAGTTTACGTTTCATAATGTATTTTTTAAGTTGATTGATTACATGATTGATTTGCTGTGAATGATATTGAGGAAATCATTTTCGTTAGCACTGTATACAGGTGGAACAGCCCATTCAAATTTCTTTGCCTTAAATAGTTTATCAATTAGTGGTACAAAAGGTTGTGCCAGTACTAAAACAAAAATAGGTGCACCATTTATAAATTTAAAAGTGGTTAAGTAAAAGGCAACCGCAGCTATAATGATGCACCAAACTATTCTTGCCCATTTGTGGTTGGGTATGGTTTTAGGGTCAGTGATCATAAAAAAAGAAAAGAGTAATAAGCTTCCGGTACTTACAGATTGAACAAAGAAATCCATTGGCCAGCCCAGGTAAATAATTTGTCTTAAAAAAAGTAGACCGGCAAATGTGCCTAAAAAGGCAAGGCTGGTATCCAATTTTTGCACCCTGGTAACTACAATAAAACCCAGGCAGCAAACGGCAAATAGTATAACGGTGCTGCTTCCCCATTGGCCGGGGCTAAACCATGCTTTACCGGTTAAAAAAATACTGGACACAATACCCAATGCCGATGGATTGAAAATATGTTTTCCTTTTATGCTGATGATAAATTTTGATGCGATAGAAATAAATGCAGCCAGTGCAGCAATTTCAATATGATTGGTTTTTAATAATAAACTTAATCCAAAAGAAGAAATGATAACTGAGGGAAAGCTATAAGCAATGCGTTTGCTGTACGCAAATATTTTATTGCCAAAAAAATATTCAAATAATAATTGAGTTGCAATACTTACAGTAAAATAAGTACTGTACAACCACCATGCTGCATTCCAGTGCAAAAATAAAATACCATAACTTAAAAATATACTTTGAAATAAAATTTGAAAATAGCGGGCATCTTTAAACAGGTTTTGTAAAAACATATCAGTTGATTTTTTTTATTGGATGAAACAACAAAAAGAATTACACAAACTGTTTGTTAATAAAATGCAAATAGAGGGAAAATAAAGTTTTATGGAAAATTTGAAAGGGGGCATCGCCATCTATAAAATATTTATTGCAAACACCAAATAAGTTACCTAATTTGATAATTAAAAAGAATGAAAAGAGTTACTTCCATCGGCGGTATATTTTTTAAGTGTAATAATCCGGATGCTCAAAAAGATTGGTATGCCAGGCATTTGGGTATTACCATGGATAAATATGGCAGCAGTTTTGAATGGCGGCACAGCGATGATAAAGAAAAAAAAGGCTATTCGGCCTGGAGCCCGTTTGAAAAAGACACCGATTATTTTGGCAACGCATCGCAGCAATACATGATCAATTACAGGGTGGATGATCTGGAAGCACTGATTAAGCAATTGAAAGAAGAAGGCATAACCATTGTGGATCAGATGGAAATTTATGAGTACGGAAAATTTGTACACATACTCGATGGCGAAGGCAACAGGGTGGAACTTTGGGAAGCAAACGATGAAGTGTATGGAAAAATGGGAACTGTGGTTACAAAATAGGAAAAGTATAAACGGATGTATAGGCAGATAAGTAAAGAAACATTATTAATAAAAAAGTTGCCTGTTTAAAAAACTAACATGCTAAAATTTATACTACTTTTCAGCTTTAGCATTATTGTAATTAATACCAATGCCCAAACGGGCAAGCTCCCCTGCAGTAATCCCGTTTACCGTCAGTTTGATTTTTGGATTGGCGAGTGGGAAGCCTTTGGTCCTGATGGTAAAAAAGCAGGCGACAGCAAGATCAGCTTAATATTGGATAGCTGTATTATTTTTGAAGAGTGGACCAGTGCTTCGGTGCAACAGGGGCTGCGTTATGCAGGTAAAAGTTTTAATACTTACAATACCACTACTAAACAATGGCAGCAAAACTGGGTGGATAATTCCGGTGGGTCCAATGAATATCTTGTAGGTAAATTTGAAAACAATCAAATAATTTATACCAGCACGCCATTTAAATTTACGAAAGACAGTATGGCAATAAGAAAAATGACCTTTACTAATTTAAGCCCGGTAAAACTCCGGCAGCATGGCGAAATCAGCAAGGATAAAGGCATTAGCTGGGGCACAGAATATGATTTGGAGTACAGAAGAAAAAAATAAAAATGCTTTTAAATTTTACGACATCTTTTACCAAAATAAAATTACAGCTATATGAAAAGATTACTGTTTATTTCCTCATTTATTCTTTTTGTCTCTTCCGTTTTTGCACAAATGGACTTACCACCAAGTGGTGGTAATCCACGGGCTACTGCAAGCGAAGAAGTGGGCATTACTTCCATAACCATTAAATACAGCAGGCCCGATGTAAACAAAAGGGAAGGAAAAATATGGGGCGATGGAAATTTGGTTACTTATGGATTTACCAGCCCCAATTTAACTACTAACAAAAACACCCAACCCTGGCGTGCCGGTGCCAATGAAAATACAATAATTACTTTTGAACATGATGTAAAAGTAGAAGGCCAGCCCATAAAAGCAGGAACCTACAGCATACATATGGCAATGGGTGCCGACAATGTTATCCTGATCTTTAATACCCAAACAGAAGCCTGGGGAAGCTTTTATTACGATGAAAAATACGATGCCTTAAGGGTAAATGTAAAACCGGTGGTATTGGATAAAAGCGAGGAATGGCTCAAGTATGAATTTATTGAGCATAAAGAAAAGTATTGTGTAATTGCTATGCAATGGGAAAAAATTGCAGTGCCATTTAAGGTAGAGGTTGATGTGGATAATATTGTTATTGCCAGATTGCGGGAACAGCTCACCAGTGGAAAAGGGTTTACACCAGCACTTGAATTACAGGCTGCCCAATACTGTTTAAATAAAAACATTAATTTAGAAGAAGCCTTACAATGGAGTAAAAGAGCAATTGATGGTGTAGGCGGGCAAAAAACCTACATTACTTTACGTAATCTGGCAACTGCTTACGAAAAACTGAACAGGTTGCCGGAAGCTGATTCAACTATGAATGAAGCTTTGCAGATTGCAACCGCTAATCAATACACTGCTTATGCCAGGCAATTGATAACACAAAAACGGGCAGATAAATCAATGGAAGTATTAATGGCATCTAAAAAAAGATATGGCGATATTTATATTGTAAATCTTGGTTTAATGATGGCCTACTCTGCCAAAGCGGATTATAAAAATGCATTGAAGCATGCAGACAAAGCATTGGCACAGGCAACTAATGATGGCGCTAAAAAACAACTGGAAGGTAATATTGCAAAATTGAAAGAAGGGAAAGATATCAACAATTAAAAATGTATAATTAACAATGAAAAATATTTTTGCAATTTCTACAGCTTTGTTTTTTTGCTCTGTTGGATTAAGTTTTATATATAAAGACAAAGGAAATATTCAACCTGTTGAAAAAGCTTACACAGTTACGCAATATGTATGCCTTCCATGCGGCAGCAGTTGTGATAAAGTTAATTATGATAAACCTGGTATCTGCAGCCACTGTAATATGAACCTGGTAAATAAAGCAAGTGTAAAATTTAAAAAGATTGATCCTGAAGCATTATGCAGTTTTATAGCCAAGAAAAGCAAAAATAATGTGCTGTTATTAGATGTTCGTACTCCCGAAGAATTTAACGGCACAGCACCGGATAAATTTGGCAGACTTGCGGGTGCAGTTAATATTCCAGTACAGGATTTAGAAAAAAGAATTAAAGAACTTGCGAAATTTAAGGGCAAAGAGATAATTGTGTATTGCAGCCACAGCCACCGCAGCCCTATGGCAAGTTATATGCTGATGCAAAATGGATTTACCAAAGTAACCAATATGGAATATGGCATGAGTGAATGGAATAACAAAGTAAAACCAACAGCATGTAATAATACATTGTATATAAAACAGTAAAAAACAAATCATGAAAAAAATTCTAATTATTTTGTTATGCTGTAGCGGCATTATTGCTTTGCAAAATTGCAGCTCCAGTAAAAAAGCCAATAAGGCTCCGGCAATTGTTTCTTTTGAAAAAGATGTGATGCCAATATTACAAGCCAGTTGTACGCCCTGTCATTTTCCGCCGGAGGGAAGAAAAGAACCTCTTAATACTTATGATGCGGTTAAAAAGAATTTTATGAATATGATAGCAAGGGTAAAGCTGCCGCAAACAGATAATAAGTTTATGCCTTTTAAAAATAAAAAACCTGCATTAAGTGATAGTTTAATTAATGTATTGGAACAATGGGATAAACAAAATATGCCTCAATAATTTAAAATCTAAAAAATAATATTGAATGAATAATGCCATTAGTTGGTTTGAAATACCGACAACAGATATCAACAGGGCTCAACATTTTTATGAAACTATTTTTGGTATCAGTATGGTATCAATGGATTTACCCAATATTAAAATGCGGATGTTTCCGCTGGATGATATGCAAAATGGAATTGGGGGGGCGCTGGTGGACAGTGGTAGTTTTCACAAACCCTCTTCCACTGACGGGCCGTTAGTATATTTAAATGGAAACCCCGATTTACAAAACATATTGAATAAAGTAGAAGTTGCAGGTGGAAAAATTATGGTGCCTAAAACTGAAATAAGTCCTGAGTATGGAAACATGGCGGTGTTTATAGATACTGAAGGAAACAGGATTGCATTGCATTCAGTTCCTCAGTAAAAATAATTTTATGGAATACAATTGGAGTTCGTTTACAAAACGAATAAACATAAATGCTCCTGTTGAAGATGTATATGCCATGTGGGCAACCAAAGTAGGCATGGAAAAATGGTTTTTACGAAAATGCGATTTTACCAAAGCAAATGGAGAGCCACTTTTTGAAGAGGTAGCTGTGCAAAAAGCTAACCTGTTTATCTGGTACTGGCATGGCTGGGGCAATGAAGTAAACGAAAAAGGAGCCATACTAAATGCCAATGGCATCAATACACTTGCTTTCACTTTTGGACAGGAGGGTGCCGAAGGAATGATCTGTACAGTTAATATTTATGAAGAACAAGGTGAGACTATATGTGAAATTTTGCAGGAAAATATCCCAACCGACGAAAAGGGTAAAACCCACTATCATATAGGATGTATGACCGGCTGGAGTTTTTATCTTGTAAATATGAAAAGTATTTTAGAAGGTGGCATTGATTTAAGAAATAAAAATGAACAATTAAAAAGGGTTGTCAATTCTTAAAAAAAATATTTATGGCCTATAACGAAAAGCTTGCTGCCAGAACCAGGGAATTTATTACAGCAACACATAAAAATGTGGAAGAGAAAACTATGTTTGGGGGCTTATGTTTTATGGTAAATGATAAGATGTGTGTTGGAGTTGAAAAAGAAAGATTGATGGTGCGGCTTAACCCCGACTTATTTGACGAAGTGATGGAGAAGGAAGGCTGTAAGCCTATGGACTTTACAGGAAGAATAATGAAAGGGTATGTTTTTGTAGATATAGAAGCCCTTAACACAAAAAAGAAACTGGAGTATTGGATAAACCTGGCCCTGGAATATAATAAAATTGCAAAGTCAAGTAAGAAAACAACTAAAAAGAAAAAATGACTATTGAAGACTTACAGGCTATTTGCAAAAGTCTTGGCAATGTAACAGAAGATATCAAATGGGGGCATGACCTTTGTTTTAATATCGAAGGGAAAATGTTTTTAGTTGTTGGTGTTGATTTTGTGCCTGTTTCGGCTTCCTTTAAAGCAGATGAAGTTACATTTAATGAATTGGTTGAACAGGATGGTTTTAAACCGGCACCTTATCTCGCCAGGCATAAATGGGTTTATACAGATGATATCAACAGGCTTTCAAAAAAAGAGTGGCAACAATTTATCAGTATTTCATATGAACTGGTAAAAGCAAAACTTTTAAAAAAGAGAAAATAATTGAGATGAAAAAAGTACTGATTGCAATTATTGCTATTATCTTTTTATCTGCATTTATTATTTCAGGCAGCAATAAAACATTTAAAAAATTTTATGCATTGGAAGGTGTATGGAAAATGAATACAAAACGTGGGGCAATTTGTGAAGAATGGAAAAAAATAAATAAAAACTATTTTCAAAATAAAGGCTACATGATAAAAGGAAAAGATACCATCATCAATGAAAGAGTAGCACTTACAAATACAAAAGCCGGTATTGTTTATACTTCCACCGTTGAAGACCAGAATAATAAACAACCCGTTGCGTTTAAAATGACAGGATCAGAAAACAATATTTTTGTTTTTGAAAATCCACTGCATGATTTCCCCAAGCGGATTGTATATAAACTGGTAACAGCCGATTCATTACATGCCTATGTAGATGATGGAACAGAAACAGGAAAAAAGCAGAATTTTTATTTCAAACGTCAATAGCATGAAATACAGTTTAGAAAGATCGTACGAAATACTGGACAGAATACCGATTGTTCTTCAGTCATTACTTGCCGGTTTAAGTGATGACTGGGTAATGCCCAACGAGGGCCCCGAAACGTTTTCGCCTTATGATGTAATTGGGCATTTAATACACGGCGAAAAAACAGATTGGGTGGTAAGAGCGAAAATGATTTTGGAATTTGGTAATACCCAAACTTTTGAAAGGTATGACCGGTTTGCACAGTATGAAGAAAGCAAAGGCAAATCCTTACATCAACTGCTGGATGAATTTGCTGCCGCACGAAAAAAGAATATGATTTGGTTTAAAGCATTGAATTTAACCGAAACAGATTTAGATAAAAAAGGAATGCACCCTGTTTTAGGAGATGTAACACTACGAAATTTATTGGCCACCTGGGTAGTACATGATCTTACACATATAGCACAGGTAACCAGGGTAATGGCCAAACAGTACAAAGAAGAGATGGGGCCATGGCAGGAATTTTTTAGAATTCTAAATTTCTAAATTTTAATATCATGCAATCAAAAACCAAAACAGTTGAACAGTATTTAAAAGAATTACCCGCCGACAGGCTGGAAGGCATGACCAAACTGCGTAAGGAGATCTTAAAAAACTTACCCAAAGGCTTTACGGAAGAAATGAGTTACGGAAATATTGGTTATGTAGTACCACACAGCATTTATCCAGCTGGCTATCATTGCGACCCCAAACTTCCGCTGCCTTTTATGGGTATTGCTTCGCAGAAAAACAGCATTAATTTTTATCACATGGGTATTTATGCAGATCCAAAACTGCTCAAATGGTTTACTGATGAATATGCAAAAACCGGTTTGGGGAAACTGGATATGGGTAAAAGTTGTATGCGTTTTAAAAAACCGGAGAACATCCCTTATAAATTAATTGGCGAACTGTGCAGCAAAATAACAGTGGAAAAGTGGATTGAAGTTTATGAGAAAAATATGAAAAGATAATATAGTTTGATTGCCGCTGCAAAAGAAACTTGCAACAATTAACAGTAGCATGAATTATTTAAAAGAGATAATTACTAAAATTGAATTACACGATGTAAACGGCATTAGTAATTGTTTTGCAAAAGGTGTAAGTCCAAATGATTTATATAACGGCGTTCCGCTTATTTATGAATTAACCGGCGAATACACCCGTTCCCCCAATTTTAAAAAATGTGTAAAAATTTTTGCCAGTAATGGATTGCAATTTGCTAATAAAGCATTGCTGGCGGTATTGATGGATGATAGCGATTTATTACAGGAGCAAATCAATAATGATAAATCAATTGTATCCAAAACATATTCTCTACGCTGTGCCTATACACCGCTGCACAATGTAACGCTGCTGCATATTTGTGCAGAGTTTAATCATCTGCAATGTGCCAAAGTACTGGTTGAGCATGGATGGGATATTAATGCTGCAGCAGGCTTTGATGAATTTGGTTTTGGTGGACAAACCCCCATATTTCATACCGTTAATCAAAATGGAAACCAGTCTGCAGCAATGATGAAGTATTTACTTTCTTTAAAAGCAAACCTTGATATAACAGTTACCGGATTAATATGGGGTAAGGGTTATGAATGGGAAACATTTATACCGGCTGTTAATCCGCTTAGTTATGCCATGATGGGTTTGTTACCACAAATGCACAGAGACGAAAGTACAACAGCAAATATTGTAGCCGAATTATTAAAACATAAAAGTAAAATTAAGTACACACCACAAAATATCCCCAATAAATACTTAAGCAAATAATTTATGAAATGACGCATAGAAAATAAAACAACAATCAATAAAAACATAACAATGTATTAAAAAACCCTGAATGAAATTTCAGGGTTTTTTAGTAATTTTTCAAGAAGTAATTTTTATTTCTTCCTTGTAAATTTAATTTCCATCATTTTCCATTCTTTGCCATCCATACCGGGCCCAAACATTTCCATCATTTGGGTGTTATCATCCACCACTCTAAAAGTTTCCCTGTAATCTTTTTCTGCTAATGTCATTGGATCAACTCCTTTGCCGGAAAGCGTAATAGTTTTTGTGGCAGCATCCCAAGGGCCGGATAATTTCATAATACCACTTCCCATATTATCTATCCAGGTACTTTCAAAAATTTTTTTAGCATTGTCGTAAGCCAGTGTACCATGCCCTTCAAAAGGCATACCCATCATATTGCCGATGTTTACACTTTCCTGGTACCTGCCACCTAATACCATTTTGTTTACAGCTGAACCAGTACTTTTCATTGGCTCCTTACCCGGTTGTTCCCACATAGTAATTTCCGACTTCCATGCCCCATTCCACGAAGCCATCATTTTGTGAACATCACCCGGCGTCATATATGTCTGCCAGTTCTTCATCATGGTGGCACTGTCTGGTGGTGCTTGTGGAGTTTCAGTTTTTACTTCTGCCATTTTCTCTTTATTATCGGCAGGCGTGGCCTCTGTTTTTGTTTTATCATCGCTGTTATTACAGCTTATCAGCAACAAAGTTGCTGAGCAAATTGTTAAAGCAATTCGTTTCATGTCTTTTAATTTTAGTGTAACAAAATACAAATTAGTTTTTACTTATGCAAGCAAATTGTGTGAGCACTTTTGGGACCGGGCTTTATATTTTCATGGCATCATCGTTGCCACGCTCGGTTCAAAGACATACCATTGGGCAACAGTACAGACCATTTATTAATTATCAAGAAGAATATTTTATGAATTTAATTTTTTATGAATTTCGGCAAATGTTTTTTCTATTCTTTCTGCCAGTGATAGTGGTGTTTCTCCATGCACAGCCTCCAAACCTTCCAGGCCGTTTGCAAACTCGTCTAAAATAAAATTGTAAATTTTAAACTGGCTTAATAATTTTTGTTCATCATTAGTTTCCCAGTAATAACCCTCATCCTCCATTTTAAAGTTTTCTAAATATTTATTGCTGATGTAGCGCAACAATTTTATAATGGCAATATGTGCATCGGGGCCGGCAAATTGTGTTTTAACGCTTACCGAATAAATCCATTCCACATCATCATACACATCCTTTGCCATTAAGTTAATTAAACTGCTCATTCTTTTGTTGGGCAAAAAACAAAGGTTTATCATTTCACAACCTTTTACATTAAAGCTGATGCCATTAAAATATTCCGGTGTATAATCAATGTCATTATGTACCGGGGCAAATTCTTTTTGTTGCCATACATGATATTCCCAGACCATTGATTTGCAAATATCTTCCCCCTCTGCAACCATTGGAGCAATAAGTTTTTCTTCTTTAATGTTTCCGCTGTAATGAATAGATAAACCCATAGATTTTTATTTATTTACAGTTTCTTGTATCACCCTTTCAATCCTTTCTTTCAAATCTTCATACACAGTAAAACCTTTTGCCAAAAGATAAAATTTATTTTCGCTCAGTTGTACAAGCACCTGCGGAAAACTATCTGCATTTAATTGCCTGCACAAAGCAAATTCGTAATAAGCTTTTTCCTTATAAGCTTCGCTTTTTAGTTTTGCATAAAAAGTTTCGGGTACAATAGAATATTTTTCTAACAAATGTGTGTAGGCTTCATCGTCGCACAAATCCCTGCCCTCGTAATGCAAAGCATATTGTAAATCGCTTGCAAATTCTATTTGCCTTTCAGGATAAAACTCTTTAAAAATACATAGGGCAATGGCAGGCTTTTCGCTTGATGGGTACCAATCGCTTAAATCAGGATTATTAATATGCCACAAATAATCGCTGCCAAATTTTATTCCCGTATGTTCTTCCACCACTTTATATGCCTGTTGTATATAGCCTGCGGTAACGCTGATATGTTTTGCTTTATCGCTTATAACCATGCCGCCGCTTAATACTTCAAAATCAAATTTATTTGTATACTCTTCTGCAATTTTTTTTATTACCGGGCTAAAGCCATAGCACCAGCCGCAGTAGGCATCGTAACAGTATATGAGAGTGGGGTTCATTTTAATGATTTTTATCGGGTTAATTTTCCGGGTGACTCACCCCCAAAGGGTGAGTCACCCGGAAAATTATTCAAGCTTTGAATTTGGCCAATTATTTTGATAGTAATACTCCACCTGGCTTTTATGAATTTGAATGACCTTTTCTATCCCACCAAAAAAAGAAGTAACATTTTTTGAATTTATATAATAGTTATTCTCTTTAATAATTTCTCCATAAGATGAAAATTGGTATTGTTTATAATCATTCACTATACCATGTTTTTGTGCATTTGCATGCGTATATATAATGGCTTGTTGTAAGTGTGCATCATCAGCAATTGCTATTCTTTTAAATGGTTTTTGAAAAAGACCACCTTGCCTGTTATATTTATTGTTATAATAATTGGCATAAGAAACTAAAAAACTATTCATTTGCCTGTCTATCATCTTATCAAGAGTAGTTTCATTAGTGCTGTCTTTTAAAAATGAAAGCATTGCTTTTGTTTTATTTTCTACAGGAAATTTATCAATAGAATTTTTAATAATTGAAGGAGATTTGATTTTTACAATATGGTGAGCATGATTTGGCAAAAGGCAATAGCTCCAGGGCTCTAAAAATTCATCGGTAAATTTTTTAAACCTGTCTTTAAAAACATGATAATCTTCTATTGCCGGACAAAGCAGAATACCATCAATGCTTTTGCAAACAAAATGATAATAGTTATCAGCAATAAAAGATGCTTTTAAAACTGCTGGCGTAGGCATTAAAGAAGATTTTATTTTGTTACCAATTGGCGGTTTTTCACTGGGTGACTCACCCCCAAAGGGTGAGTCA
>JAYSTT010000403.1:0-2985 GCA_043719495.1 Ferruginibacter sp.
GGCAACTCATTATCCTGGCTTAAAAATTTCTCCATTACCACAAACTGAAAATCGCCGGTTACGTTATTACGTTGCTGGCTTTCGTAGCGGCTGGTAACATTCACCTCACGGTTGGTTACTAAATCTTCCACCACTTTTTTAAACATCAAATTAATTTTTGGCGCCACACGAAAGCCTAATCTAAACTCTACACGTATAATATCATTAGGAATAATATGCTCTACCGAATATTCGCTGGTGTAGGGGTCGTCAAGCGTATCAACATGTACAAACCAGTAAATATCGGCACGTTTGGGTTTACCACTAAGTATGCTGTAAATAATTTTATGTTCAATTTCTTTTGGGTTATTGGCACTGGTCAGGTATACCAGATGGGTAGCATATTTAGGTACAGTAATATCATTACTCAGTTCTTCCAGTTTAGGAATATATTCCTCCAGCCTTACAAACTCTACATACCGGTTTTTAATTTTACGTGCCCTGTACCATACATACATTATTGCAAATAAGCCCCCACCTACAATTAAAGTAACATAACCACCATGAGGAAATTTATCTAAGTTGGCAATTAAAAAACTTATTTCTATTGTTAAAAAAACGATTAGAAAAATATAAATTAAAACAGGCCTGTTCCTCCGGGAAATCATGTAGTTTGAAAACAGAATAGTAGTGGCAAGCATAC
The DNA here is from genome assembly GCA_043719495.1 of Ferruginibacter sp. Taxonomy (GTDB): domain Bacteria; phylum Bacteroidota; class Bacteroidia; order Chitinophagales; family Chitinophagaceae; genus Ferruginibacter. The sequence continues at coordinate 683 of JAYSTT010000403.1, forward strand.
ACAAAGTAATGGCAAGCCCGTAGGCAGCACCCATAGCACCAGAGTTTTGAAAATACAACACTATGCCCACACAACCTGCAAAAAGCAATGTATTTATGCCCGGTACAAATAATTGCCCCTTTGCTTCGCTGGGATAATTTATTTTCATTTTGGGCCAAAGGTTCAGGCGTATTGCTTCACTTATTAAAGTAAAGGAGCCGCTAATTAAAGCCTGGCTGGCTATTATAGCCGCAGCAGTGGCAATTATAATACCCGTTAATAAAAACCAGTGTGGCATTAATTCAAAAAAAGGATTTTGCATCGGTATCGCCCCCGGTATTTTTTCTAAAAGCTCACTGGTAGCAAAAACTTTTCCATTATGATGCAGCAGCCAGGCTCCCTGGCCCAGATAGTTCAGGATTAAAGCGGTCTTTACAAATATCCATGTATACCGAATATTTGCACGGCCGGTATGACCAAGGTCGCTATACAAAGCTTCGGCACCAGTGGTACATAAAAAAACAGCACCCAGCAACCAGAAACCCTTAGGATAAGAAATTAAAATCTTTACAGCATAATAAGGATTGAATGCTTTTAAAATCTGCCATTCATCAGATATATGTATTAAACCCAAAACAGCCAGCATCAAAAACCATATTAACATAATTGGCCCAAACATTTTGCCAATACTTGCACTGCCAAACTGTTGCATAAAAAACAATACGGTTAATATACACAGTATAATTATGATGATGGTATTTTGTGTAATATCATTCAGTACAGGAATGTTACGTAAACCTTCTACGGCTGCCGAAACCGAAATGGGCGGGGTAATCATACCATCAGCAAGTAATGCAGCACCGCCAATCATGGCAGGTATAACCAGCCATTTTTTTTGCCTGCGAACAAGCGTATATAAACTAAAAATGCCACCCTCACCGCGGTTATCCGCTTTAAGGGTAAGAATCACATATTTAATAGTGGTTTGCAGGGTCAGCGTCCAGATAATGCAACTAAGCCCGCCAATAATCAACAAAGGTTCAATTACCTTACCATTAATAATTTCGCTGAATACATACAGCGGGGAAGTACCAATATCGCCGTAAATAATTCCAAGGGCTACAATTAATCCTGCAAGAGTTACCTTGTTAACTTGTTTAGACACTATAAAAAATTTAAATAGTCAATACTTGCAAAAAAATTGCTGCGCAATCTTGTTTTTTTGTAACCAGCAGTAAAGCATTGGTCATCATCGTTGCGTCGCACTCTTATACAATTGGTTCAGTTATCATCTTTTACCGCAGCAAAGTAAGCCGTTTTAAAAAATGGAGGTACAAATGTAGATTGAAATCAAATATAAGTGCAGGAAATATTTATATATATTTAAGCTATGAAAAATATTACCCTAAAAGCAATTACCCACCGCAACCAGGAATGTATTGGTATTTTCTTTACAAACAATAAAGAACTGAATACCATTATAAGAGGAATACCCAAAATACGCTGGAGCCAGACCTACAGATGCTGGTATTTGACATTAAGTAAAGAAAACTACAATACAATAGTTGTCGCTGTAAAAGGCATTGCAGATATTGAGCAAACGCAATTGCACCAATTTCTTACACAAAAAAATAAAGCAACAGGCAATACATTAATAGCAGGGATTCCAGATGATAAAATGATAACATCTGCTGTACAACATGCAAATAATAGAAATACGGTTTATAACAGTAAAGATATACATCCTGTAAATGCCCATATAATTGCATCAATGGAAGAAATGCTAAAGCTTAAAGCATACAGTGCTTCAACTATAAAAACATATACCGGAGAAATGTGCCGGTTGTTACTACTTTTAAAAAACAAACCAGCGGATAACTTAACTGCAAATGATATTAAACGATATCTTATATATTGTTATGAAAAACTTCAACTTACCGAAAATACCCTGCACAGCAGGATGAACGCTTTAAAGTTTTATTATGAACAGGTGCTGAATAAAGAAAAGATTTTTTGGGAAATTCCCCGGCCCAAAAAACAGCAGCAAAATCCCCATTTTTTTAACCAGGATGAAATAACAAAAATTTTAAAACAAACTATTAACATAAAGCATAAGACCATGCTGATGCTAGCCTACAGTACCGGAATGAGGGTAAGTGAAGTAACCCACTTAAAAGTGTGGCAAATAGACAGTAAAAGAATGCAAATAATAATACAACAGGCAAAAGGAAAAAAAGACAGGATAACAACTTTAAGCCCTGTGCTGCTGGTAATGCTTAGAGAATACTTTATAGCTTATAAACCGCAAAAAGAAGGATATTTAT
>JAYSTT010000404.1:0-2983 GCA_043719495.1 Ferruginibacter sp.
ATGCCTGGCAATTGAACGCCATACACATCGCCGCTAAAAATTTTGCTTTCGGGTGTTAATATATCTAAGTTCATTGGCCCCTGTCCCCTAAAGGGGAACTTGGTTTGTTAGTTTATAATTATTTTGTTAGCCTGTACTTTTCAATCGCATAGATAAAAGTTCAATATTGGTCTTCAGCACAAGAGTGTCCTTCGTTCCTCAGGATAAACTCTGCCAATGAAGTTGAAAAAAGATTTTAAGTTCGGTCAATAAAAAAAAACTTAGTCTTCGCTCCAACCTTCTCCATTTCTCTCCCTTCGGGAAGGATAGGAGGGGCTTTGGCTCTTACACTTGCGCCGCTGCCATCAACTTCTTACCTTTTTCAATAGCATCTTCCAGTGTACCTACCAGGTTAAATGCTGCTTCAGGATATTCATCTACTTCGCCATCCATAATGGCATTAAATCCACGGATAGTATCTTCTATTGGAACCAACACACCTTTTAAACCGGTGAATTGTTCGGCCACAAAGAAAGGTTGACTTAAGAAACGCTGAACTTTACGGGCTCTTGATACCACTAATTTATCTTCGTCGCTTAATTCATCCAAACCAAGAATGGCGATAATATCCTGTAATTCTTTATAGCGCTGCAAAATTAATTTTACACGGTTAGCAGTGTTATAATGTTCATCTCCAACTATCAATGGCGTTAAAATTCTTGAAGTAGAATCCAATGGATCTACCGCAGGATAGATACCCAGATCCGCAATCTTACGACTCAATACTGTTGTGGCATCTAAGTGTGCAAATGTGGTTGCCGGAGCCGGATCGGTTAAATCATCCGCCGGTACATACACTGCCTGAACCGAAGTGATAGAACCGTTTTTGGTAGAAGTGATACGCTCCTGCATCAATCCCATTTCAGTTGCTAATGTAGGCTGGTAACCCACCGCACTTGGCATACGGCCCAATAAAGCCGATACCTCAGAACCTGCCTGCGTAAAGCGGAAGATATTATCTACGAAGAATAAAATGTCTTTTCCCTGCCCTGTGCCATCTCCATCACGGAAATATTCCGCAATCGTCAAACCGCTTAATGCCACACGTGCCCTTGCACCAGGAGGCTCATTCATTTGTCCAAATACAAATGTTGCTTTTGATTCTTTTAATTGATCCATATCTACCGCACTTAAATCCCATCCGCCTTCTTCCATACTATGCTTAAACTTATCGCCATAATTCATAATGCCTGCTTCAATCATCTCTCTCATCAAATCATTACCTTCTCTTGTTCTTTCTCCCACACCTGCAAATACAGATACCCCGCTATAAGCTTTTGCAATATTGTTAATCAATTCCTGAATTAATACTGTTTTGCCCACACCTGCACCCCCAAATAAACCAATTTTACCCCCTTTTGCATAGGGTTCAATCAAATCAATTACTTTAATTCCGGTATATAAAATTTCGCTGGCAGTACTTAAGTTTTCGAACAATGGCGGCTTATTGTGAATAGGACGACCACCTACTTTGCTAACCTGTGGCAAACCATCAATAGCATCGCCAGTTACATTAAACAAACGGCCCTTAATATCATCCCCCACCGGCATGGCAATTGCTTTGCCGGTATCAATTACTATAGTACCCCTTACCAAACCTTCGGTACCATCCATGGCAATAGTACGAACACTGTCTTCACCCAGGTGCTGTTGCACTTCCAATACCAGTGTATCACCATTTTCACGCTTTAATTCCAGTGCATTTAAAATTTCCGGGAGTTTGCTGTTTTTGTCGAACTGTACATCGACAACCGCACCGATTACTGATTTTATTTTACCTGTATTGGCCATAACTGATATATTATTATAATGAGATGTAAATTTGAGCCGCAAAGGTAAGGGATGGAGTTTGAAATTTGAAATTTGTGAACAGCCTTTTTAAAGGTTGATTACAAACAAATTTTCAGGCGCAAATATACCTGAAATTATATTTAGCCATTAATAATTGAAGTTTAATGTTAAAAAGGAAATACTTTGTTTCATTTTTAATTAATATATGTTGACGAACATTAAAAAAATAATTAGGGTTTCTATAATTGCTGCAACAATTACTTCCGTTGTTTTTTATTTACTTTCCAGTTTTGCCCCTTTTTTACATTCGGGGAAGCATACTTATTTTGCCCTCATTGGGCTGGCCTTTCCAATACTGCTTTTGTTATTGTTGAGCATTTTAATTTACTGGTTAATACGAAAATCCATATGGGCTTTTGTTTGTTTTGCCACTTTGTTATTGGGTTTTCAACAGATTGCTGTTTTATTCAGCTTTCATACCAGTAAAAAATTTGACGCTGCCAAAACAGTCTCAACTTTAAGGGTATTATCCTGGAACTTATCCAGTTGGGGAGAATCAAATAAATCAGGAATACCAAAAGGCCGTGATAACTACAAATTGGAAATGATTAATGAAATAAGAAAATCAAATGCTGATGTATTATGTCTTCAGGAATATTTATACTATGAAAATTCAGCATATCTTGATTCAGTTATTCCTGCCTTGAAAGAAATGGGCTATCAATTTACTTATTTTGCAAAAAAAGATTATACCGGATACTTTTACCCTGCATTAAAGCTAACTGGAATAGAAATTATGTCGAAATTCGCTATTTCAGATGGGGCTAATTTTATTTACAACAATGAAGATGTTACCGAGCCCCTGATATATGCCGATATAAAAGTAAACCATCAAACAATTCGATTTTTTACCACACATTTGGAATCAGTCAGGTTTGGGTCGGAAGATTACAATGCAATTAACCAGTTAAAAAAATCTAAAATAAGTATCCAACAATCAAGAAATGCGGGAGGGAAACTAAAAATAGCTTACAGGAAAAGGGCTACGCAAGCTGAAATACTACATAATAAAATAAAAGAAAGCCCCTACCCTGCAATTGTTTGTGGCGATTTTAATGATGTACCCAATTCTTACACTTATTTTACCATTAAA